>NZ_MWIG01000163.1:0-12185 GCF_002156145.1 Streptomyces sp. NRRL B-24572
GGGAATCCCCCGGGGGCCTCTTCCCGTCGTCCCGCTCGTCCTCCCGGGTGAACGCCTGGATCAGCCAGGACGAGAACGAACCCGTCACCGCGCCGAGCAGGGCAAGCCCCACGCCCATCATGCCCACCGCCGTCAGGCGGCCCATCGGCGTCACCGGGGTCACGTCCCCGTACCCCACCGTCGCCAGCGTCGCGCACGCCCACCACACCGCGTCCCCGAAGGTGCGGATCGTCGCGCCCGGGGCGCCGTACTCGTAGTGGTAGACGGTCAGCGCCCCCGCGAAGCCCAGCAGGCCGGACGTCATTCCCGCGTACGCCATGACCCGGGCGTAGAGCGTGAGCCGGGGTTTGTCCTGGCGGCGCTGTACCCGGTCGTACACGCTCACCACCCGGAGCGGGCGCAGCAGCGGCAGCACCACGACCACCGTGTCGAGGAAGTGGTGGCGCATGAAGCGGAGCAGGCCGAGACCGCTCAGCCTGACCCGTACGACATAGTCGACGATGAAGACCGCCCACGCCGTGTACGTGAGCGCGAGGCACAGGTCGCGCAGGGGGCCCGCCAGATCATGGGCGAGGATCCGCACCGCGTAGGCGGCGAGATAGACCAGGGCCATCACCGTCAGCGGAATCTCCATCCGGTCGTCCCAGTGCTCCTGCGCGGGCGGGATCAGCGGCCTCTCTCTCATCGGATCAGCATGGCCGCTGCATGGATCTTCCGCCCCGGCGACACGTTCCGAACGGACGACGCAATATGCTGCTCAGCATGACGACTGAGCCGGAACAGCAGATCGGAGTGGGGACGCAGGACGCGTTCCAGCGCCTGTGGACGCCTCACCGGATGGCGTACATCCAGGGCGAGAACAAGCCGACCGGGCCGGGGTCCGAGGACGGCTGTCCGTTCTGCGTGATTCCGTCGAAGTCCGACGAGGACGGTCTGGTGATCGCGCGCGGCCAGGGCGTGTACGCGGTGCTCAACCTCTACCCGTACAACGGCGGCCACCTGATGGTGGTCCCGTACCGGCACGTCGCCGACTACACCGACCTCGACGAGGCGGAGACCGTCGAGCTCGCCGCCTTCACCAAGCGCGCGATGGTCGCGCTGCGCGCGGCCTCCGGCGCGCACGGCTTCAACATCGGCATGAACCAGGGCGCCGTCGCGGGCGCCGGCATCGCCGCGCACCTGCACCAGCACGTGGTGCCGCGCTGGGGCGGGGACACCAACTTCATGCCGGTCGTGGGCCACACCAAGGTGCTGCCCCAGCTGCTCGCCGACACCCGGAAGATGCTGGCCGACGCCTGGCCGGCCACCCTCTGACCCTCCGGGCGCCGTGCGGGACCCGGGTCAGGCGTCGTAGACGTCGGCCTTCTTCGGGCCCGGGTCCTGGATGCCGCCGCTGAGGACCAGAGAGCGGTTGGTGAAGCGCTCCGTGTCCACGTTGTGCTCGTCGAGCAGCTTGATCGTCGCGGCGTGGACGGCGCGGAGCACGGGCGTGGCCATGCGGATGGCGTCGTCGGCCATGAAGCGGTTCTTCCAGGGCGGCCCGGCCCAGACGTGCCGCAGGCCGAAGGGCTCGGGCAGGGTCATCTTGCCGCCGAGGAAGTCCAGGACCGGCGGGTACCAGGTGAGCGGGGCGCGCACCGCGAGCCGCACGATGTCGTTGGTCGTGAGGAGCGGCTGCTGGATCTCCTTCGTCTCCCAGAAGCGGACGGTCTTGGCGACCTCCTTCGTCTTCGCCTTCGGCTTCGTGGTGAACAGGCTGTGGACGGGACCGAGCGCGTGACCGGTGACCTCGATCCGCAGGGTGTCGTGGAGCGAGGTGACGGTGACCATCATCGTGAGGACCAGGTTGCCGTCGTAGAGGGTGAACTGGACGCCGAGGTAGTAGCGGTTGCCCGAGTCGAACTGCTGCTCGTTGCAGATGCGCTGTATCTCGTGCGGCTTGACCTGGTAGTGGACGATGTTGTCGCTCTCGGGACGGGTGACCTCGTCCGCGCCCTCGCCGACCGAGGAGACGATCCAGTGCTTGACGGTCGGCTTGGGGAAGCCGGTCTTGAGCGCGCCGCGATCGAGCAGCGCCAGCTCGTCGTGGATCTTGCGGACGACGTCCCAGGCGCGGAACGCGTGCATCTCCCGGCCGGGCTGGGGGACGAGGTTCTCGGCGAGCGACCAGCTGCCCCAGCGGGGGCCCAGACCGAGGATGCCCTTGCCTCCGGCGTAGAAGACGATGTTGGACTGCTGCTCGGCGGAGAGCTTCTCCAGGTTGAGTCGGAGCGCCTCGGCCGACTTCTCGCCCGGGTCCTGGGGGACGGACTTGGGGACGTGGGGGCCGACCCCGCCGCCGCCGAGCAGGCCGGCCCAGCGCTCGCGCAGGTCGACGGCGGCGTTCAGGCAGATCCGGCTCGCGAGGTACCAGCCGACGACCGGGGCGACGACCATCGCGCGCAGGTAGTTCGGCAGGATCCCGTCGAAGGGCAGCTTGAGCAGGACGAGCACCGCGAAGATCCCGGCGGCCCAGAGGAGGGCCGTGCCGACGGCGCTGTGGCGCTTGTTCTCGGATCCGGAGACGAGGCGGCGCAGCTGGATGACGCCGAGCCAGAGCAGCAGGCCGGGCAGGAAGAGGATGCCGCAGAAGAAGGTGACCAGGGTCAGCTTGACGTCGCGCTGCCTGCGCAGATGGGTGGCGGCCAGGCAGTGCTCGACGACCGGCTGCGGCTCGGCCCCGAAGGACTGGATCAGGGCCTTGCGGGCGCCGCCGAGCATGCGGACCTGGACCGCGCGGGAGAAGGCCTCGCCGAGGTCGGGGCTGAAGAGCCCCCACTTCCCCTCCTTGACCGCGGTCTTGTAGAGCTCGTTGTCGGCTTCCTGGATCGTCTTCAGAGGGCTGTCCCGGTACGCGGCGGAGGCGAGCGCGTTCGTCGCGCCCGTGCCGCCTCCCGTGTTCTGGAGGGGGATCTGAGCCCCGGGTCCGAAACCGTCGATCGCCACTGCCGCCCCCATCGCGCGCGAGTACCTGTGCGGGCTGTTCCCAACTGCCGCGCCCCGCACACCTTCTGAGCTGGGCACCACAGCGTAACCGGGTACGGCACGATGCGTCACGGCCTGTGGATGTCGTCGGCCGAATGACGTCCGCCCGGCAGGCGCCGGGCGGACGTTCATCCCTGTCGCTCCGTCAACTAGGATCCTTTTTCGGCCTGTTCGCGGATCTTCTCCGCCAGGTGCGGCGGCATCGGCTCGTGCCGGGCGTACGTGCGGTCGAACCGTCCGGTGCCGTGCGAGATCGAGCGCAGGTCGATCGCGTACCGTCCGATCTCGATCTCCGGCACCTCGGCCCTGACCACGGTCCGTCCCGGACCGGCCTGATCGGTGCCGACGACGCGGCCGCGCCGCCCCGACAGGTCGCTCATGACCGGACCGACGTACTCGTCGGGGACGAGGACCTCGACCTGGGCGACCGGCTCCAGGAGGTGGACGGGAACGTCGGCGGCCGCCTCGCGCAGCGCGAGCGCCCCGGCCGTCTGGAAGGCGGCGTCGGAGGAGTCCACCGAGTGGGACTTGCCGTCCCGCAGGGTGACCCGGATGTCGACGAGCGGATGACCGGTGGCCACCCCGCGCGCGGCCTGCGCCCGCACTCCCTTCTCGACGGAGGGGACGAACTGGCGCGGGACGGCCCCGCCGACCACCTTGTCGACGAACTCGATGCCGCTGCCCGGCGGCAGCGGCTCCACGTCGATCTCGCAGATGGCGTACTGGCCGTGGCCGCCGGACTGCTTGACGTGCCGCCCCCGGCCCGAGGAGGCGCCGCCGAAGGTCTCGCGCAGCGCCACCTTGTACGGCACGGCGTCGACCTGCACCCCGTACCGGCCGCGCAGGCGCTCCAGGGCGACGTCCTGGTGGGCCTCGCCCAGGCACCACAGCACCACCTGCCGGGTGTCCGGGTTCTGTTCGAGCCGCAGGGTCGGGTCCTCGGCGACCAGCCGGGCGAGGCCCTGCGAGAGCCGGTCCTCGTCGGCCTTGCCGTGGGCCTGGACGGCCAGCGGCAGCAGCGGCTCCGGCATGGTCCACGGCTCCATCAGGAGCGGATCGTCCTTCGCGGAGACGGTGTCACCGGTCTCCGCGTGCCCGAGCCGGGCGACACAGGCGAGATCCCCGGCGATGCACTCCGCCAGCGGGCGCTGCTGCCGGCCGAAGGGCGAGGTGAGCCCGCCGACCCGCTCCTCCGCCTCGTGCAGCTCATGGCCGTTGTGGGACGGGTCTGCGAGGCCGTGACCGGAGACGTGCACGGTCTCGTCGGGGCGCAGCGTCCCGGAGAACACCCGGACCAGGGAGATCCGGCCCACATAGGGGTCGGCGGCCGTCTTGACGACCTCGGCGACCAGCGGCCCCTCGGGGTCGCAGGTGAGCGGGGGCCGGGAGCGGCCGTCGGGGGTGGTGACGGCGGGCGCCTCGTGCTCCAGGGGCGAGGGGAAGCCGCCGGTGATCAGCTCCAGGAGTTCGAGGGTGCCGAGCCCCTGCGTCCCCCCGTCGGCGGCGGGGGCGGCCGCGAGCACCGGATGGAAGGCGCCCCGGGCGACGGCCTTCTCCAGGTCGTCGACGAGGGTCTTCACGTCGATCTCCTCGCCGCCGAGGTAGCGGTCCATGAGGGTCTCGTCCTCGCTCTCGGCGATGATCCCCTCGATGAGCCGGGCACGGGCCTCCGCGATGAGCTCCCGCTGCGCCTCGTCGGGCGGGCTCTCCCGGCGCACCCCGGAGGAGTAGTCGAAGATCCGCTCCGAGAGCAGGCCGACCAGGCCGGTCGCGGGCGCGTGCCCGTCGGCGCCCTCGGTGCCGCGCACCGGCAGATAGAGGGGGAGGACGGCGTCGGGGTCGTCCCGCCCGAAGAGCCCGGCGCAGACGGCGGTGAGCTCGGTGAAGTCGGTACGGGCGGTGTCGAGGTGGGTGACGACGATGGCGCGGGGCATGCCGACGGCGGCGCACTCCTCCCAGATCATCCGCGTGGACGCGGCGACGGCGTCGGCCTCCTGGGCGGCCGAGACGACGAAGAGGGCCGCGTCCGCCGCGCGCAGACCGGCCCGCAGCTCCCCGACGAAGTCGGCGTACCCGGGGGTGTCGAGGAGATTGATCTTGTATCCGTCCCAGCCGACCGGGACGAGGGAGAGCTGTACGGACCGCTGCTGGCGGTGTTCGATCTCGTCGTAGTCGGAGACGGTCGCGCCGTCCTCGACCCGACCGGCCCGGTTGACCGCCCCCGCGGTCTGCGCGAGGGCCTCGACGAGGGTCGTCTTGCCCGATCCGCTGTGGCCGACCAGCACCACGTTCCGCACGGCCGAGGGCCGGTCGGCCGTAGGAGCCCTGCCGGCGGCCCCGGCGGGCGTCTTCGCCTTGTCACCCATGATGTGTTCCTCCCGACTGCTCACAGTGCTCGCACGGTGCGGCGGGACGCGGGCGCGGGGGAGTGGTGTGTCGCGGTACGGCTCCAGCGGTGCCCGCGGTGGTCCTTCGAGCTTTGCACCGACGCCAGGAAGCGTCCATACGTCGTACACCCCGGAGGCCCCGGGAGGGACGCCCGACGCGGCGGGGCGGGTGCCCTCCGGTGTGCCGGGACGCGCGTGGCTACGATGGGTGAGCCGGTGGTCATAGGGGCCGCGCGGCCCACCGAACCTCGGGAAGGCCATGCTGAACAAGTACGCGCGTGCCTTTTTCACGCGTGTCCTCACACCGTTCGCCGCGTTTCTGCTCCGCCGGGGCGTCAGCCCCGACGCGGTCACGCTCATCGGCACGGCGGGGGTGATGGCCGGTGCGCTGGTCTTCTTCCCCCGCGGAGAGTTCTTCTGGGGAACGATCGTCATCACCCTGTTCGTCTTCTCCGACCTCGTCGACGGCAACATGGCCCGGCAGGCGGGGATCTCCAGCCGGTGGGGAGCCTTCCTCGACTCGACGCTCGACCGGGTCGCCGACGGCGCGATCTTCGGCGGCTTCGCGCTCTGGTACGCCGGCAAGGGCGACGACAACATCCTGTGCGCCGTGGCGATCTTCTGCCTGGCGAGCGGCCAGGTCGTCTCGTACACCAAGGCCCGCGGCGAATCGATCGGCCTGCCCGTCGCCGTGAACGGCCTGGTCGAGCGCGCCGAGCGCCTGGTGATCTCGCTGGTCGCCGCCGGCCTCGCCGGACTCCACAAGTTCGGCGTCCCCGGGGTCGAGGTCCTGCTCCCGATCGCCCTGTGGATCGTGGCCGTCGGCAGCGCCGTGACCCTGGGGCAGCGGGTCGTGACCGTGCGCCGGGAATCGGCCGAGGCGGACGCCGCCACGGCCGGGGGCGGCGGGGCGGCCTCGTGAGCACCCTGAAGGAACGCCTGAGCGACGGACTGTACGGCGCCGGCTGGGCGACCGTGAAGAAGCTGCCGGAGCCGGTGGCGACGGGCCTCGGCCGACGGATCGCCGACCTCGCGTGGAAGCGGCGGGGCAAGAGCGTCCTGCGGCTGGAGTCCAACCTCGCGCGCGTGGTGCCGGACGCCACGCCCGAGCGGCTCGCCGAGCTGTCGCAGGCCGGCATGCGCTCGTACATGCGGTACTGGATGGAGTCCTTCCGGCTGCCGACCTGGAGCAAGGAGCGGGTCGAGCGGTCCATCGACATCAAGGACCGCCACTACCTGGAGGAGGGCCTCGCCTCCGGGCGCGGGGTCATCCTCGCCCTGCCGCACCTCGCCAACTGGGACCTCGCGGGCGTGTGGGTGACCCGCTCGGTCGGCGTGCCGTTCACCACGGTCGCGGAGCGGCTCAAGCCGGAGTCGCTGTACGACCGGTTCGTCGCCTACCGCGAGTCCCTCGGCATGGAGGTCCTGCCGCACACCGGCGGCTCCGCCTTCGGCACCCTCGCACGGCGGCTGCGGGCCGGCGGCCTGGTCTGCCTCGTCGCCGACCGCGACCTGTCCGCCTCCGGCACCGAGGTCACGTTCTTCGGGGACACGGCACGGATGCCGGCGGGCCCGGCGATCCTCGCCCAGCAGACGGGCGCGCTGCTGCTGCCCGTGACGCTCTGGTACGACGACACGTCGGTCATGAAGGGGCAGATCCACGCGCCGATCGACGTACCCGAGTCAGGTACGCGGGCCGAGAAGACGTCCGTGATGACACAGGCGCTCGCCGACGCGTTCGCCGGAGGCATCGCGGACCACCCGGAGGACTGGCACATGCTGCAACGACTGTGGCTCTCGGACCTGGACGAGCGGGGGGGACCGGGCGCGTGAAGATCGGGATCGTCTGCCCGTACTCCTGGGACGTGCCGGGCGGCGTCCAGTTCCACATCCGTGATCTCGCCGAGCACCTCATCCGGCTCGGCCACGAGGTCTCCGTCCTCGCCCCCGCCGACGACGACACGCCGCTGCCGCCGTACGTCGTCTCGGCCGGGCGGGCCGTTCCGGTCTCGTACAACGGCTCGGTGGCCCGGCTCAGCTTCGGCTTCCTCTCCGCCGCGCGGGTCCGCCGCTGGCTGCACGACGGCACCTTCGACGTCGTCCACATCCACGAGCCGACCTCGCCGTCGCTCGGACTGCTCACCTGCTGGGCGGCGCAGGGGCCGATCGTGGCCACCTTCCACACCTCGAACCCGCGCTCACGGGCCATGATCGCCGCGTATCCGATCCTCCAGCCCGCCCTGGAGAAGATCAGCGCCCGCATCGCGGTGAGCGAGTACGCGCGCCGCACGCTCGTCGAGCACCTCGGCGGCGACGCGGTCGTCATCCCGAACGGCGTCGACGTCGACTTCTTCGCCCGCGCCGAACCGAAGAAGGAGTGGCAGGGCGAGACCCTCGGCTTCATCGGCCGCATCGACGAGCCCCGCAAGGGCCTGCCCGTCCTCATGCGGGCCCTCCCGAAGATCCTCACCGAGCGGCCGGGCGCCCGGCTGCTCGTGGCCGGACGCGGTGACGAGGAGGAGGCGGTCGCCCCGCTCCCGGCAGAGATGCGCTCGCGCGTCGAATTCCTCGGCATGGTCAGCGACGAGGACAAGGCGCGGCTGCTGCGCAGCGTCGACGTGTACGTGGCGCCCAACACCGGCGGCGAGAGCTTCGGCATCATCCTCGTCGAGGCCATGTCGGCCGGCGCGCCGGTCCTCGCCTCCGACCTGGACGCCTTCGCGCAGGTCCTCGACCAGGGCGCGGCCGGCGAACTCTTCGCCAACGAGGACGCCGACGCGCTCGCGGACGCGGCGATCGCGCTCCTCGGGGACGGGCCGCGCCGCAAGGAGCTCAGCGCTCGGGGCTCGGCCCATGTGCGGCGCTTCGACTGGGCGACGGTCGGGGCGGACGTCCTCGCGGTGTACGAGACGGTGACGGACGGGGCGGCGGCTGTGGACACGGACGAACGAACGGGCGGCCTACGGGCCCGCCTGGGCCTGTAGGCCCGGAGCCGGGCCGGGCGGTGCCCCTGCGCCCCGCCCCCGCGCGAGCCCGCGCCCAGCAAGGCGCCGGCCCACAACGGGGCAAGGCGTCGCCCCGGCGGAGACGAGTGGCCACAGCAGGCGGCGGGCAGGGTTGCCCGTATGGATGCGATCACCCGGCTCGACCTCGGGCACTTCACCCGCCCCGCCCACGAGTGGGAAGGGCCCCACGCCCGCGTGGAGCCCGTTCTCGGGTACCTCGTGCGTCACGCGGGCGTGCGGCTGCTCTTCGACACCGGCATGGGGACCGGGTCCCCGGAGACCGACGCGCACTACCGACCCGTCCGGCACCCCCTGCCCGTCGGCCCGGCCGACGTCGACCTCGTCGTCAACTGCCACCTGCACTTCGATCACATCGGCGGCAACCAGCTCTTTCCCACGACGCCCGTCCTCGTGCAGCGCAAGGAGCTCGCCGTCGCCCGCGCCGGCGGGTACACCATCGACTCGCTCCTGCCCGGCGTCCGGTACGAGGAGATCGACGGCGAGCACGAGATCGGGCCCGGCATCCGGATCGTGCCGACCCCCGGGCACACCGACGGCCATCAGTCGCTCGTCCTCGACCACGGCGACCGGATCACGGTCCTCGCGGGTCAGGCGTACGACTTCGCCCACGAGTTCGGGGCCCCGTACCTGCCCTGGCTCGACCGGCTCGGCGAGCTCGCCGGCGGCCGCCCCGCACGTGTCCTGTTCGCCCATGACCGTGACCTTTGGGAAGGTGTGCTGCCGCCGCCCCGGTAGCCTGTGCGCCCGTGACCGAAACCCTGATCTGGACCGTCGTCGCGCTGATCCTCATCGGCGTCTATCTGAGCTGGACCGCCGGGCGGCTCGACCGGCTGCACTCCCGCATCGACGCCGCCCGCGCCGCCCTGGACGCGCAGCTCCTGCGCCGGGCCTCGGTCACCCAGGAGCTCGCCACCTCCGGCGTCCTCGACCCGGCCGCCTCGATCGTCCTTTACGAGGCCGCGCACGCCGCCCGGCAGGCCGAGGAGGACCAGCGGGAGGTCGCCGAGAGCGAGCTGAGCCAGGCACTGCGGGCCGTCTTCGGCGAGCCCGAGCAGGTGGAGCTCGTACGGCAGGCGCCCGGCGGCGAGGAGGCCGCGGGCGAGCTCGCGCAGGCCGTCCGCCGCGTCCCGATGGCCCGCCGCTTCCACAACGACGCCGTCCGGGCGGCCCGCGCCCTGCGCCGCCACCGCAAGGTCCGCTGGTTCCGGCTCGCAGGCCACGCGCCCTTCCCGCTCGCCTTCGAAATGGACGACGAGCCGCCCGTCGCCCTTGCTGATCGTCCGACCTGACCCTCGTAGCCTGGGAAAACGATCCACCGGGTCCACATTGGCCCTTGATGTGGACCGCAGGTGGCCTGTTTCCTCATCTTGTCGTCAACCCCGTTGTCACGAGTGAGGTATCCGTGTCCACCACGCCTTCCACCAGCTTCCAGTCCCCCGAGACCGGCACCGCGCGCGTGAAGCGCGGCATGGCCGAGCAGCTCAAGGGCGGCGTGATCATGGACGTGGTCAACGCCGAGCAGGCGAAGATCGCCGAGGACGCCGGCGCCGTGGCCGTCATGGCCCTGGAGCGGGTCCCCGCGGACATCCGCAAGGACGGCGGCGTCGCCCGCATGTCCGACCCGAACATGATCGAGGAGATCATCGGCGCGGTCTCCATCCCGGTCATGGCCAAGTCCCGCATCGGCCACTTCGTCGAGGCCCAGGTCCTGCAGTCCCTCGGCGTCGACTACATCGACGAGTCCGAGGTCCTGACCCCGGCCGACGAGATCAACCACTCCGACAAGTGGGCCTTCACGACCCCCTTCGTCTGTGGCGCCACCAACCTGGGCGAGGCCCTGCGCCGCATCGCCGAGGGCGCGGCCATGATCCGCTCCAAGGGCGAGGCCGGCACCGGCAACGTCGTCGAGGCCGTCCGTCACCTGCGCCAGATCAAGAACGAGATCGCCAAGCTGCGCGGCTTCGACAACAACGAGCTGTTCGCCGCCGCCAAGGAGCTGCGCGCCCCGTACGAGCTCGTCAAGGAGGTCGCCGAGCTCGGCAAGCTGCCGGTCGTGCTGTTCTCCGCCGGTGGTGTCGCCACCCCCGCCGACGCCGCGCTCATGCGCCAGCTCGGCGCCGAGGGCGTCTTCGTCGGCTCCGGCATCTTCAAGTCGGGCGACCCGGCCAAGCGTGCCGCCGCCATCGTGAAGGCCACCACCTTCTACGACGACCCGAAGGTCATCGCGGACGCCTCCCGCAACCTGGGCGAGGCCATGGTCGGCATCAACTGCGACACCCTCCCCGAGTCCGAGCGCTACGCGAACCGGGGCTGGTAAGCACCCATGAGCACGCCCGTAATCGGTGTCCTGGCCCTCCAGGGCGACGTACGGGAGCACCTGATCGCCCTGGCCGCGGCTGACGCCGTGGCCAGGCCGGTCCGGCGCCCCGAGGAGCTCGCCGAGGTCGACGGCCTGGTCATCCCCGGTGGAGAGTCCACCACCATCTCCAAGCTGGCCGTCCTCTTCGGCCTGATGGAGCCGCTGCGCGAGCGCATCGCCGCCGGCATGCCCGTGTACGGCACCTGCGCCGGCCTGATCATGCTCGCCGACAAGATCCTCGACCCGCGCTCGGGCCAGGAGACCTTCGGCGGCATCGACATGATCGTCCGCCGCAACGCCTTCGGGCGGCAGAACGAGTCCTTCGAGGCCGGTGTGACCGTGACGGGGATCGACTCTCCCGTCGAGGGCGTCTTCATCCGCGCCCCGTGGGTGGAGTCCGTCGGCGCCCAGGTCGAGGTGCTCGCCGAGCACGAGGGCCACATCGTCGCCGTCCGCCAGGGCCGGGCCCTCGCGACCTCCTTCCACCCCGAACTCACCGGCGACCACCGCATCCACGAGCTGTTCGTGGACATGGTGCGCGCGGAACGGTGACACGATCCCGGTAGGATCTCTGGGGTTCGTTCAAGAAGTTGGTTACGCGAAGGAGACAGGCAGATGTCCGGCCACTCTAAATGGGCTACGACGAAGCACAAGAAGGCCGTGATCGACGCCAAGCGCGGCAAGCTCTTCGCGAAGCTGATCAAGAACATCGAGGTCGCGGCCCGCACCGGCGGTGCCGACCCGGAGGGCAACCCGACGCTCTTCGACGCCATCCAGAAGGCGAAGAAGAGCTCGGTCCCGAACAAGAACATCGACTCCGCGGTCAAGCGCGGCGGCGGCCTCGAGGCCGGCGGCGTCGACTACGACACGATCATGTACGAGGGCTACGGCCCGAACGGTGTCGCGGTGCTCATCGAGTGCCTCACCGACAACCGCAACCGCGCCGCCTCCGACGTGCGCGTCGCCATGACCCGCAACGGCGGCTCCATGGCCGACCCGGGCTCGGTCTCGTACCTGTTCAACCGCAAGGGCGTCGTCGTGCTCCCCAAGGGCGAGCTGTCCGAGGACGACGTCCTCGAGGTCGTCCTCGACGCGGGCGCCGAGGAGGTCAACGACCTCGGCGAGAACTTCGAGGTCATCAGCGAGTCCACCGACCTGGTCGCGGTCCGTACCGCCCTCCAGGGGGCCGGCATCGACTACGACTCGGCCGAGTCCCAGTTCGTCCCGACCATGCAGGTCGAGCTGGACGAGGAGGGCGCGCGCAAGATGTTCAAGCTGATCGACGCCCTGGAGGACAGCGACGACGTGCAGAACGTCTTCGCCAACTTCGACGTCAGCGACGAGGTCATGGAGAAGGTCGACGCCTGATCGCGGGCTTCTCGGCAGCGG
>NZ_MWIG01000164.1:0-28716 GCF_002156145.1 Streptomyces sp. NRRL B-24572
GAGCGCGGCGAGCGCCGCGCGGGTGGAGGGGGCGTCGACGTGCAGGTGGGCCCGCATGCCGACGGCTCGCGCGCCGAGGACGTTGGGCTCGGCGTCGTCGAGGAAGAGGGCGCTCCCGGCGGGGACGCCGAGGCGCGTCAGGGTCAGCTCGTAGATCGGGGCCTGCGGCTTGCGCAGGCCGACCTCGCCGGAGATGACGACGGGGTCGAACAGGCCGTCGATCCGTTCGCGCGGGTAGGTGTTGCCCCAGCTGTTGGACAGGAGCGCGACCCGGACGCCGAGCTCGCGCAGCTCCTCGACGAGCTCGAACATCTCCGGGTCGGGACGCATCCCGGCGAAGAGCCGGGACAGCACGCCGACCCGGTCGACCGGACGGCCGTCGATCGTGGTGAGCTCCGCGGCGAGGAGGGCGTCGAACTCCTCGACGGCCAGCTCGCCGGTCTCCAGGCGGTGGACCGGAGTGCCGGCGGGCGCGCCGCGGGACATCCAGGCCCTGAGGGTCCGGGAGAACGACTCCGGATCGATGCCGTCGGCCTCGATCCAGGCCGCGATCGACTCCTTCACGGGCCGGGTGAGCACGCCGCCGTAGTCGAAGACGACGGCCTCGACCGGTGCGGCCGGTGCCTGTTCCTGCCCGGAGGCGGTCACGAGGCCGCTGCCACGAGGGTGACGCCTCCGTCGATGACGACGTTCTGGCCGGTGAGCCAGGCGGCGTCCGCGGAGAGCAGGAAGGCGACGACGCCGCCGATGTCCTCGGGCTCGCCGAGGCGCTTGAGCGGGTAGGCGTTCGCGAGCTCCTGCTCACGTCCCTCGTACAGGGCGGTGGCGAACTTCGTCTTGACGACCGCCGGCGCGATCGCGTTGACCCGGATGTCCGGTCCCAGCTCGACGGCCAGGAGCTCGGTCATGGAGAGCAGCATCGCCTTGCTGGCGCCGTACATGCCGATCATGGGCGCGGGCTTGACGCCGGAGACCGAGGCGACGTTGACGATCGAGCCGCCGTGTTCCTTCATCCACGCGCCGTGGACCTGCTGGATCCAGGAGAGCGCGGCCAGGCAGTTGGTCTCGACGATCTTGCGGGCGGCCTCCAGGTCGAGCTCGACCATCGGGCCGTACACCGGGTTGACGCCGGTGTTGTTCACGAGCAGGTCGACGCTGCCGAACGTCTCGATCGCCTGGCGGACGGTGTCGGCCTGGTGGGCGAGGTCGGCGGCCTTGCCGGCGACGCCGAGCGCGTGCGCGGGGCCGCCGAGGGCGACGACCGCCTGGTCGAGCGTCTCCTTGGTGCGGCCGGTGATGACGACCCTGGCTCCCTCGGAGACGAGCCGTTCGGCGATGGCCAGGCCGATGCCGCGGCTGGCTCCGGTGACGATCGCGGTCTTTCCTTCGAAACGCTTCATTTTCAGGTGCTCCTTCTCGGCTCGGTCGTCGGGTCAGCTGAGGCGTTCGACGACCATGGCCATGCCCATGCCGCCGCCGACGCACATGGACTCGACGCCGAACTGCTTGTCGTGCCACTGGAGCGAGTTGACGAGCGTGGCGGTGATGCGGGCACCGGTCATGCCGAAGGGGTGGCCGACGGCGATGGCTCCGCCGTTGACGTTGAGCTTCTCCAGCGGGATGCCGAGCTGCTGCGCGGAGCCGAGCGACTGCACGGCGAACGCCTCGTTGATCTCGAAGAGGTCGATGTCGTCGAGGCCGAGGCCGGCGCTCTTCAGGGCGGCCGGGATCGCCTCTACCGGGCCGAGGCCCATGATCTCAGGGGAGAGCCCGGTGACGGCCGTCGAGACGATCCGGGCGAGCGGGGTGAGGCCGAGCTCCCTGGCGCGGACGTCACTCATGATCACCAGGGCGGCGGCGCCGTCGTTGAGCGGGCAGGCGTTGCCGGCGGTCACGGTGCCGTCGGGGCGGAAGACCGGCTTGAGGCCGCTGACGCCCTCCAGGGTGGTGCCGGGGCGCGGGCCGTCGTCGGCGGTGACGACGGTGCCGTCGTGGAGGGTGACCGGGGTGATCTCGCGGGCCCAGAAGCCCTCCTCGATGCGCTGGACGGCGAGGTTCTGGCTGCGGACGGCGAACGCGTCCTGCTCCTCGCGCGACATGCCGAGGACCTGCTGCACGTTCTCGGCGGTCTGGCCCATGGTGATGTAGACGTCGGGCAGGGCGCCGGTCTCGCGGGGGTCGGTCCAGTCGGACGCGCCGCCCTGCGTGCGCTCGTGGGTGCGCTTGCCGGCGTCCCCGAAGGCCGGGTTGAGGATGTCGTGGCCCGGGATGTGGTCGCTGGTGCCGTTGTCGAAGTGGCTGACCGACTCCACGCCGGCGGAGATGTACGCGTTGCCCTCGCCGGCCTTGATCGCGTGGAACGCCATCCGGGTGGTCTGCAGCGAGGACGAGCAGTAGCGCGTGATGGTCGTTCCGGGGAGGTGGTCGTAGCCCGAGAGCACGGCGACGTTGCGGCCCATGTTCCAGCCCTGCTCGCCGCCGGGCAGGCCGCAGCCGAGCATCAGGTCGGTGATCTCGCGCGGGTCGAGCTCGGGCACCTTCGCCAGGGCCGCCTGGACCATCTGGACGGTCAGCTCGTCGGCGCGCATGTCCTTCAGGGACCCCTTGCCGGCCCGGCCGATCGGGGACCGGGCGGTCGAGACGATCACGGCTTCGGGCATCTGGGCCTCCATTTACATGCTAAGCGGTTGCTTACTCAAGGTGGGCCCACTGTGCAACGGGCGAAGGAGAGCCGTCAACAGGCGAGGGGGCGGGAGCGGGATGACTTACGTCATGTCGACAGCGGGGCGCGGGACGCCCCGGTCGTGGTCAGCGGGGCGCGGGACGCCCCGGTCGTGGTCAGCGGGCCGCGATGCCCGCGATGAACAGGTCGGCGAAGGTACGGGCGACCTCGTCGGCCGAGGCCTCGCCCCCGTCGCGCCACCACATCGGGAGGTGGTGGACCGAGCCGAAGCAGTAGTCGACGGCCAGTTCGGCGCTGACGTCGTCGCGGAACACGCCCTCGCGCTGCCCCTCGACGACGAGCGCGCGGAAGGTCTCGTGGTAGCGGCGGCGCTCGCGGCGCACCTGCCGCTGGTTCTCCTCGGCGAGCTGGTGCAGCGACCGGAAGAAGATCGTGGCGCTCTGGATGTTCTCGATCGTCGTCACCACGACGTCCACCACCGCCGCGTGGACGCGCTCCGCCACCGGCAGGTCCGTCGCCACCACGGCGTCCAGGTGCTCGGTCTGCATCCGCAGCACCCGCAGGTAGATCTCGTGGAGCAGGTCGTCCTTGGAGGGGAAGTAGTGGTACATGGCGCCCTTGGTGACCCCCGCGGCGCGCACGACGTCCTGCACCGAGGTCCCGTCGAAGCCCTTCTCCGCGAAGAGCTCCAGGGCCGCGTCCAGCAACCGCTCAGGGGCCGTACGGCCGTTGACGGTCGCCGGCGGCCGACCCCTGCGACGTCCCTGCTCCGTGGACAAGCCCGATCCCCTAGCGGCGCCGCTTCGGAGCGACGGAGGCGGTGGGGATGCCGGCCCGCTTGCCGATGGCGCCGAGCGTGGAGGCCTCGTACCCCTCCTCCGCGAGGATCTGGTCGGCGGCGTCCAGGATCGCCTGCGCCCGCTTCATACCGCGGCGCCGCCCGGGCGCCGGACGGGAAGCCGCCTGCGATGCCATCGGATTCCCGACCATGAGTCGAGAATATCAGCCGGACGGCACAAGATCATCGGATGAACAGCCGAGTGCGGCGACCGCGGCGTCATCCCTGTTCCGCGGTCGCCGCTGTCCGCCCCCCGGCGTCCCCATGCCCGGGCGGTCGGGTCACGAGCGGACGTTGCTCCCGCTCGCGAACCCGGTCTCGGCGGCGTCGGGTTCCGCGAGGCCGTCGACGTGACCGGTGTGGTGACGACGGACGGTCACGCCGGCCCGTTCAGGTACCGCCGGCTGCGCAGCGACGGCCAGCGGTCCGAGGTGCCGGCCCGTACGGCCCGCGGCGGGTTCAGTCGGCGATGTCGATCGCGAAGGCGTCCCGCACCCCGGTCCCGCCCGCCTCGGTCAGGTGCACGACGCGCGGGGACACTCCGTACCGCAGCCAGTCCAGGGCGAAGAACCGGTCGGCCAGCGCGGCGCCCAGGGCACCAATGATCAAGACCTGTGGATCGGTTCCGGGAGCGATGCCGGGGGCGTGCCTTTCCGAACGGGCCCGTGATGGTCATCGGTTCGGCCTTCGCCACCGTCCGCCTTCGGACCGAGGTCACCCGGGGCGCCGGCTGGTCGAACGTCCCGAGACCGTTGCGGCATGGACGACCTCAAATGATCTACAGGTCTTGGCGATTGCCCTCCGAGTGTCCAGACCGGCTCAGACGTTCGGTCAGGAAGGCGAGGATCTCGTCCCTGGCCTTCAGCGTGGGATGCCCGTCCTCGTCGACGAGGTGGGCGGTGACGACGCTGTGGGGGGACCCGACCACGTCGCGGAAGAACGGGGGCGGGTTCGTGCGTGCAGAACCGCCCGGAAGGACACGGCCGTCGAAGGCGTCGCCGAGGAGCGCTCGGTACGCGGCGAAGCGCTGCCCGGTGCACCAACGGTCGTCGTCGAAGCGGTAGGCGAGGATCTTCAGTCCGTCGCGCGCGATGCGGTCTCGGACCGCGCGCGCGTCCTCTTCGCTCATCTCGAGTCCGGCGGGATCGTCCAGCGGCAGTGACGGGTGGTTGACCACTGGCGCGACGACAGCCGGCTCGATCGCCATGGTGAGTGCGAAGTTGCCGGTGAAGCACAGACCGATCGCACCGACTCCCGGACCGCCGCACTCGGCGTGGGCTTGGCGCGCCAGCCCACGCAGCCACGCCGTGACGGGGCTGGTGCCGCCTCCCGCGAACGCACGGAACTCGGCACTGACACACGCGCGACGCACCACCTCCTGGCCCCCCTCGACCGTGGGATAGGCGCCGTCGACCCCGAAGAGCGAGGGGACGTAGACGGTGAAGCCCGCGTCCCGCACCCACCGCGCCAGCCGAAGGACGTCGGGACTGATACCGGGCATCTCCGGCATCAACACGACGGCCGGCCCGGAACCCGCGGCATGCACCGTCTTCACCACCCCGTCCACGTCCACCGGCCGGCGGGAGAAGTCCTTGATCTCGTCGTCAAGACGTCCGTTGGGAGCACTCATGGCGACAGCGTGGACTGGTGCACCCGCACAAGGCGATAGGCTGGATCGCCATGTAAAAGGGTGATCTCGCCATAGGCATGATGCTCAGGAGGCGAGCGTGAGCGCGCTGCGGGTCGGTGTCCTGGCCTATCCGGGCTGCTTCGCGTCCGAGGTGTTCGGCGTGCCCGATCTGTTGACGATGGCCATGCACGTCGCCGGTCCGGACCGCGCCGGCTACGAGGTGTCGATCGTTTCGCCTCGTCGTCGCGTCGCCGCATCAGGTGGTGCGGCGTTGGCCGTCTCTCCGCTGCGCGAGGTCGACGTTCTTGTCGTGCCGGGGTTCGAGTTCGTGCCGGGCCTCGACGTGGACGCGAAGCTCGTAGCCCTCGCCCCTGAAATCGCGGCGATCCGCTCCCACGCCGCTGCGGGTCATACCGTCGTCTCGATCTGCGTCGGCGCGTTCCTGCTCGCCGAGGCAGGGCTTCTCGACCGACGCCGGGCTACGACGGCATGGTTCCTCGCCGACGAATTGGCTCGACGCCGTCCGGAGGCCGATGTCCGACCCGAACATCTGGTCGTCACCGACAAGGGGGTGACGACGACGGCGGCCTTCAGCGCCATGTACGACTTCGCACTGGACCTCATCCGCCGACACAGCGGTGCCGACGTGGCACGGACGACCGCGCGGGTGGCGCTCGTCGACCATGCGCGGTCGTCCCAGACCCCTTACGTCGATGCGCGACTCCTTCCGCAGCCCGGAAACGAGTTCTCCCGCAAGGTCATGCGGCACCTCGACCAGAACCTCGCCGCCCGATACGACCTCGCCGCGTTGGCGGACGCACTCAGGGTCAGCACTCGGACTCTGCTGCGGCGCTTCGCGGACGCGACCGGCCAGAGTCCTCTCGAGTACCTGCAGTCGTCGCGCGTCCGTCGCGCCCGCCACCTCCTCGAGACCACGGACCGAACCGTCGCCAGCATCTCCACCGCGGTCGGGTACAAGGACTCCGGAACCTTCGCTGCTCTCTTCGCCAAGCACACCGGACGACGCCCGAGGGACTACCGCGCGACCTTCCGGCGTGGTGCCGACTGACGTCGTGGAGACGGCGAGCGCGGCGATCAGTCCGGCACCGCTGAGGTGGCTGGAGAGCAGCAGCGGTACGGCGATGGGGATGATCGCCGTGAGAATCGCGGTGGAGGAGGCGAAGGCGGAGGTGAGGGCCACGGTGAAGCACAGCAGCAGGGCGACGACGAGCGGGGCGCCCAGGTGGGCGGCATGCTCGGAGATCTTCTCGACGACACCGGCCTTCTCCAGCATCGTGATGTACGTCATCATGCCCGCGACCAGGAGCAGGGTGGACCAGCTGACGCCGTCGACGGCCTTCTCCTGCCGCTTCATGTCCACCAGGGCAAGCAGCGTGCCGGCGGCCAGCGCGAGGAAGCCGATCTCCAGGTGGAAGCCGAGCGCGCCGACGACGAGGGCCACCAGGGAGGCGAGGGTGAGCCACTGCCGCCAATCGGGCCTGCCGGAGACGGCGAGGTCCTCGTCGGCGGCCGCCTCCGCGGCGCCCTCGACCAGCGGGGCGGGACGCTTGGCGAGCAGGACGTAGGTGAGGACCGAGAGCACCAGGTTGATCAGGAAGCCGGCGCTGAACAGCGCCACGGCGGAGACCTGCACATCGGTCTTGTCGACGAGGCCGAGGACCAGCGCACCGGAGACGGACAGCGGGGAGAACGCGCCCGCGTGCCCGCCGCTGATCACCATCATGCCGACCACCAGCGGGTTGAGCTCGTAGCGGTAGGCGAAGTTCATGCCGATCGGCGCGAGGATCGTGACCGCGGCCGGGGTGAACGTACCGAACGCCGTCAGCAGGGCGGCCACCAGGAACAGCACCCAGGGGATGATCTGGACCTTGCCGCGTACCAGCCTCACCCCGGCCGCGACGAGCCGGTCCGACCGAGGTGGTGTTCGTCGCGGCTCAGGCGGCTTAGTGACGTACGCCTCCTGCCGTTCGCCTCCGACGTCCCGGCCCCCACCCGCTACATCCTCCTCGCGTGCGCCGCGGCACGCCCCACCGGCCCAGGCGATGGCCCGCGTCCTGCGCACGGTGGCGCAGCGATTCACCGCCCCGGACCTGCACCGTGCCCAGTTGGGGGCGGTCCGGCGGGGCTGACTACAGCGGAAAGCCGCCCTCCGACCGAGATGTCCCATCGGTCAGGAGGGCGGCAGTCCGTCAGTGATCGCGCGTCAGCTCACACGTCGACCGTGAGTGCATCCGGTGTCGGGGTCAGGAGGGGTCGCCGTACTGGAGGCCGCGGCCGTTGGTGCCGACGTAGACGCGGCCGTAGGTGTCCGGGTCGCCAGTGATGACGCCGACGCCGCCGATGCTGCCCCACTGGTGGGCGTCGTCGTTGACGCGGAGCCAGGTGGCGCCCTTGTCGGTGGAGCGGAAGACGCCGGTGACGTCCTTGACCGTGCCGATCAGGTACAGGGCCTGGTAGGAGGCGCCGGGTGCGGCCTTGCCGAAGCCGAGGGCGGAGGCGGACTTCACCGTGGTGAGCGCGGTGAAGGTGCGGCCGCCGTCGGTGGAGTGCAGCAGCCCCTGGCCGCCGCCGGCGATCCAGAGGTCTCCGGCGATGCCGGGGACGGCCGTGAGCCGGCCGGAGGGCAGGCCGGAGGCGCGGGCGGTGAAGGTCGCGCCGCCGTCCGTACTGGCGTGGAGCGTGCCGCCGCTCAGCGAGTAGAAGGTCCCGGCCGAGGAGCGGTCGGCGACGACGACGGCGTCGGCGCCCAGTCCGCCGACCCTCGACCAGCTCGCTCCCTTGTCGGTCGACCGGTACGGGGCCTGGCCGGCCTGGGTCCAGACGATGGTCGAGCCGTCCGCCGCGACCGCGACATGGCCGTCCTGGGCACCGGCCGCCGGCTCGGCCTTGAAGCCGTTCCAGCTGATGCCGCCGTCGGTGGAGTAGGCGCCGTCCTGCGCGCCGCCGTGGCCGACGCGGACCATCATCGAGGGCGTGGACTGGGCGAAGTCGATGTCCGTGCTGTTGGTCATCATCGGGTTGCCCAGCCGCCCAGCGGGCACCTTGGTCAGGTCGTCGTGGCGGAAGCCTCCTTGGTCACCCATGGCGGTGACGACGGCGGCGCCGCCGGGCGGGGCGATCGCGTCCATCAGCGCGGTCTCCTCAAGACCGCGCGCCCCCGCGATCCAGTGGCTGGTGCCACCACTGTCCGTGGCGTCGGCGTCCTTGCTGCGCCAGATGCCGTTGCCGGTGCCGTACAGCACGTGCCCGGAGTCGAAGGGGTCGATGGCCAGGGCGGTCATCCAGTGCCCGGTGTGGGTGCCGACGTAGGGAGCGCCGGAGGCGTCCCGCACCGACTTGTCCGCCAGCGCCTTCCAGGTCGTGCCGCCGTCGGTGGTCCGGTAGATCTCGTCCTCGGGCCACCAGCGGTCGAGGGTGGTGACCATCACCGTGGACGGCTTGCGCGGGTCGACGGCCAGACCGGAGAACCCGTAGCCGCCCTGGGAGGGGGAAACGTTCTTCCACGTCCCGCCGGCCGGCGTGTGCTTCCACACCGAGCCCCCCGTCACGCCGTTGGGGCCGAGGGCATCGGTGTACGTCAGGTACAGCGAGCCGTCGCCGGAGAGCACGCCGTGCTGCGGCAACTGGCCGGTGGGCTGGCCGGGGACGGCCTGCCAGGTGGTGCCGCCGTCGGTGGAGCGGTACAGGGAGGTGGACCTGTCGGCGACGCCGACGTAGATCGTCCTGCTCCCGGCCGGGCCGTACGTCACGAAGGAGATGCCGCCACCGCTGCCCGCCCCGTCCTTGACGGGGAACGAGGAGACCTGCCGCCACGTCGCACCGCTGTCCGTGCTGCGCCACAGGCCGTTCTTACGGGTGCCGAGCAGCAGGGTGCGGTTGTCCGAGGGGTCGATCACCAGCCGCTCACCGGCCCCGCGGCCGTCCTCGTTGCCGCCCAGTTTGAACGGCAGGTCGGTGCGCTGGAAGGTGCGGCCACGGTCGGTGGAGCGCAGGATCGCGCCGTTGCCGGCCCAGTCGTTGGTGTAGGTGCCGGTCGCGAGGTAGAGGCGGTTCGGGTCCACGGGGTCGGTGGCCAGCGCGTCGATGCCCAGGAGGTTCCAGTCCTTCTCGCCGAGCCAGTCGGTCAGCGGGATCCACTGCTCGGCCGCGGCGTCCCAGCGGTAGGCGCCGCCCATGTCGGTACGCGCGTACAGCAGCCCCTTCTCCCGGGGGTTGAACACCAGTCCGGTGACGTAACCCCCGCCCACCACCTGGGCGTTCTTCCACGCGTACGGTCCGGTCCCGGTGGCCGGGGCCTCGGCCGTCCTCACCAGCTTCCACTGCTGGTTGGTGCTGCCATGGCCGGGATACTGGATGACGGCCGCGCCGTCGGCCGTGGAGCCTCCGGAGACGTCCAGGACCTGGCCGCTCCGGCGGGAGGTGAAGGTGACGGCGCCGGAACCGCCCACCTCGTCGATCCGCCACTCCTGGGAGGCGGAGGAGCTGTCGGTCTGCTGCTCGGCGGCAGCCGCCTGCGCGGTCGAACCGCCCGCTGTGCCGAGCACCTTGCCGCTGTTGCGGTTCACCAGCTCGTAGTAGCCGTCGCCGGTGGAGCGCAGCCTCCACTGCTGGTTGGCCGTGTTCTGGTCGGTCCACTGCTGGATGCGGGCGCCGTCGGCGGTGGAGAAGGCGTTGACGTCCAGCACCTTGCCGCTGCGCACCGAGACCAGCTTGTAGTAGGCGCTGTCGTCGACCGTCGCGGCCTGCGAGTCGTCCTGCACGAACAGGAGGTACGGCACGACGGTGGCGGGCACACCGATCAGCAGAGCGGTGGCGGTCCTGCGACGGCGGTGACGTCCGCGGCGTCCGGCGTTGGTGGGGTTGTTCATGGGGGGTGTTTCTCCTTGTGCAACCGTGGATCGGGCAGGTCAGCGCTGCAGGATGAGGACGCCCGGCCGGTACGGCAGTCGGTCGTAGGGACCGTCCGCGGCGGGGGACTTGCCCTGGTACAGGAACTGCAGGTTGCAGGGGTCGATGGTCATGGTCTGGTCGGGGTTGGTACGGATCAGGTCACCGTGGCTGATGTCGTCGGTCCAGGTGGCGCCGCTGTTGGCCTTGCCCGCGAAGGGCTTGCTTTCGCCGGCGGCCTGCGGGGTCCACGCACCGCTCAGGCTGGAGGCCGTGAACGAGCGGAAGTAGCGCCGCTCGTTCGCACCCCGGGCCTCGACGATCATGAGGTACTGGTTCTGGCCCTGGACCTTGTAGACCTGCGGCGCCTCGAAGAGGTTCTTCGCCGTGTCGCTCATGACCGTCGTGTACGACGAGCCGAAGTTGCCCGGGAAGTTCCCGATCGGCATGCTCGCCCGGTAGATCTTGCCGTTGTCACCGGCGAAGAACAGGTACATGTTCTTCTCGTCGGCGATCAGGGTCTGGTCGATCGGTCCGGTGCCGGATTCGGCGCGGGGGATGCCGCCGGTGAACAGCGGCTGCGGCGCGGACCAGCCGTTGGGGTCGGTGGGGTCGCTCGACGTGCGGTAGCTGAACGGCGAGGCACCCCACTGGTACGCGAGGACCCAGATCCTCTTGGGCGCGAAGTAGAACAGGGTGGGCGCCACCGCGTTCTGGCTCATCTTCGTCTGGCCGGCCGACGCCATGTCGGACCAGTTCGTGAAGGGGGTGAACGCCATCGAGCCGTACGAGGTTCCCGACGCGCTCGACGCGTAGACCAGGTGCCTGCCGCCCAGCATCACGTGGGTGAAGTCCTTCACCGCGGCCCACCCGTTCGACGGCTGTGCGAGGGGACCCGTCGAACTCCACTTGTACGTCGACGGAAGGGCGCACGTGCCGCCGCCCGTCAGGGAGGGGCCGGTCCACTTCTGGTTGCCGACGGAGGCGCAGGCGTACAGCTGGATCGTGGTGCCGTTCGCGGTGGCGGCGCCGACGGCGTCGAGGCACAGCCCGGACTGGACGCCGGTGATCGAGCCGTCGGTGTTGATGTTCCACTGCTGGTTGGCGCCGCCGTTGCAGTCCCAGACGACCACCGGGGTGCCGTTGGTGGTGCCCTTGCCCATGGCGTCCAGACACTTGTCGCCGTGCACCTTCAGCTGCTTGGCGGCGGTGTGGGTCCAGCGCTGGTCGGTCTGTCCGCCGCAGTCCCGCAGTTGGGCCCGGGTGCCGTTGGCGGAGCCGGGGGCGTCGAGACAGCGGCCGGAGGCAATGCCCTTGATCTCCCCCGTACCGTCGGCAGGCTCGCCCGGGGTGGCACCGGAGCCGGAACGGAGAGCGCCCATGACGGCGGTGTACGCGGGCTTGGGCTTGCCACCGCTGTCGAACAACAGCGGGCTCTCGCCGCTGCGCCAGGAGTCGCTGTCACGAACGCCCCACACCGTGATGCCGGTGCACCGGGGCACGGACAGGCAGGCGCCGACCGCGTTCGCGTAGTGGGTGGGTGAGGCCTGGGCGATGTCCAGCTCGGTGATCTGGACGTCGACGCCCAGGGCGGCGAAGCCGGCCAGCGTAGTCTTGAAGCTCACCGGCGGGCCGCCCGCACCGAAGTGGCTCTGGAACCCGACGCAGTCGATCGGCACGCCACGGGACTTGAAGTCCTTGACCATGCGGTAGACGCCCTGGGTCTTGGCGTCCGACCAGTTCTCGATGTTGTAGTCGTTGTAGCAGAGCTTGGCCGAGGAATCGGCCGCGCGGGCGGTGCGGAACGCCTCCTCGATGAAGCCGTCGCCCAGCACCTTCTGGAAGACCGAGTCGCGGAGCCGGCCGCTGCCGCCGTCGGCGAACGCCTCGTTGACCACGTCCCAGGCGTAGATCTTGCCCTTGAAATGGGTCATCTCGGTGGTGATGTGGTGGTTCATCACGCCGCGCAGTGTGCTCGCGTCGCGGATGGAGCCGACCCAGGAGGGGAGCTGCGAGTGCCAGACCGTGGTGTGGCCGCGCAGGCGCTGGCCGTGTGCCAGGGCACGGTCGACGATCCGGTCCGCGGGGCCGAAGCTGAAATTGCCGCGGGACGGTTCGACGGCGTCCCACTTCATCTCGTTCTCCGGGGTGATCATGTTGAACTCCCGGTCGGCGATCGCGGTGTACGCGGAGTCGCCGAGCCTGCCGGCGGCCACGGCCGTGCCGAAGTACCTGCCCGAGGGGGCGGCCTGGGTGCCCAGGCCCGCGGCTCCGGCGGAGCCGGGGATGAGCGTCACGACGCCGGCCACCAGCGCCGTGGCCGACAGTCCTATCGCCCATGTCCGGCGACGCCGGCGGAGCCGGTGCAGGCCCTTCATGATTCTCCTCGGGGGTCCTGCGTACCGGCCGGCCTGGGTTCGTGGGTGTGTTGCGTCATGTGAGGGGCTTTCTTCAGGGGATGCGTCGGTGGGGGAGGTCGGGACCCTGCCGCGCCGGCACGTCATGACGGGCGGCGGGAAGGACACCCCTGAAGTGGAGGCTTCCGAGCTCGCGGTCTCGTAACAGAAAAGTCGTGCCGTCCGCAGGATTGCCCGGTGACGCATCTCGCAGGCAGAAAGCGTTATGCCGGACGCCGTGGCCTGGTCGCGCCCGTGGAACTGGTCGCGCCCGGGGAAGAGGGGCGCCGCACCGACCTGCGGTGAACGCCGGTCACGGCGTGGGGCGGGAACCGTGGGGGATCAGGCCGGCGGAGCGCCGGCCGTGACGGTGCGACTCGGCCGGGATCGCCCGAGGAGCGGTGCTCAGGCCCCGGGGCCGCGCACGATGAAGGAAGCCTGGCCGGCGAAGGCCCGCGTGCCGTCGGAGCCGTCGAGCCAGATGCCGCCGTCGCGGTGGCGGAGGACCGATCCCGGATAGTTGTGGGCGTGCAGGGTCACGGACCCGGCGACCGCCCCGGGACGGGGACAGAAGGTGGCGTCCTCACGGAACAGTGCGCTGCCGTCGTCGATGCTCAGCCGCAGCCGCAGGTAGGAGTGGCGAAGATACCGGCCGTCCGCGGCGCGGAAGGTGACGCACCGTGTGTCGGCCAGTCCCCCGACGACCGTGAAGGTGACCCGCTGACGTGCCTGCGCGCTGCTGGACGCGGCGACGCCGCCGAGCGCCGCGAAGTCGCCCGTGTACGTGACGAACAGGCCGGGACTGTCCGCGGACTCCAGCGACCGCGCGCCCAGCGGAACGGTGCCCGCGACGGTGGACGGGCCGACCGGGGGCGGACTCGCCGGAGACGGATTCGCCGGGGACGGTCCGGCCGAGGGGGTGGTGCGCGAGGGAAGGGGCGTGGGAGTGCCGACCGCGGGAGCGGCGACCGCGGGGGCGGCGGTGACGCCGGGCACTCGGGGCGCCGGTTCGGGCCAGGTCGCGTAGGTGGCGGTCCCGGCGATGAGCACCGCGCCGGTCGCGAGGCTCACCAGCGGATGAGCGGTCACCGTCTGGAGTTTGCCGATCAGAGCGCCGTGCAGACCGCCTCCCCCCGTCGCCGTGCCGGCGGCGACGGGGGCCGCGACCAGCCCGGCAGCGCTCGCCGCCGTACCCGACAGCAAGCCCTTGGCGGCCAGCGCGGCGATCAGTGCGGCCGGGACGGCCAGCGTCGTGAGGCTGAGGGGCAGCAGTTCGGCCGGCACCCGTTCCGTCGACGTCCCCGTGCAGACCGGGCAGTCACGGGTGTGCCGCGCGATCCGCTTGCGCCACACCGATGCACGGTCGCCGTCCCAGCCGACGACGGTCCCGGCCAGCTGCGGACAGCGCGGGTCGGCCTCCAGCGCGGCGACGATCGTCCGGCACAGTTCCAGCTGCTCGCGCATGCGTTGCAGGCGCACTCCGACGTGCGCGACCGTGAGCCCCGTCGCGGCGGCCATGTCCTCCCGGCTGAGCAGACCGGCGCATTCCTGCCACCACAGCGACAGCAGCACCCGGTGGTCCGGGTCGAGCCACCGGCCGGCTTCGACGACCCGGCGCCGCTCGTCCGACACGTGCAGCCGCAGGATCGTCACGTCCACGGGCTCGGCGCCGGCGTCCGGTATCCGGCGTGCCTCGTCGATGACCGTGGTCCGGTCGGCGAGGGCGTGCTGCCGGTGCCAGTGGGTGTTGATCTGGCGGAGCGTGATCGACACCAGCCAGGACCGGAAGCTCTCCGGGGCACGCAGGGCGGGCAGGTCACGCACCACGCGCAGCAGGGTCTCCTGGACGACGTCGTCGACGTCGGCATGTCCGCTCAGCGCTCGCCCGACGATGTTGTAGACCAACGGCAGGTACGCGGCGATCAGCTCCTCGCGCGCCCGATCGTCACCGGCCTGCGCCGCGACGACCAGCCCCACGTGGTCTGCGTCAATGAGCCCCATTCCCACCTTCTCCAGGGGAGCGATCCGCCGAGTACGGCGGCACACCCTAGCCTCGACGAAGGCATACGGCCAAAGCCCGCGCCTCGGGCGGACGGTCCGGCCCGTGCCGGCACGGAAGGCCCGGTGCCCGGGGAGTGCGCCCGGCCGCACTCGGCCGACTCGCTGACGGCCCGTTCAAGCCGATGGTCTCGGAAGGCCGCGCGCGGTGGGGCTCCACGCTGCCACATGGCGCAGTGGAGGAGTGGCGGCGTGCGCGGGCCCGGACGGTTCCTCGTACGGGATCCCGTCGGTGACGGGGATGCGACACTTCGCGCTGACACGGGCCGCCCCTGACCGTTTCCCGACCTGACGACGGCTCGCCCGTGGAGGTCCCGGGCCGGCCGGCCCGGAACGTCACCGCCGAGAAGCGGACGGGGCAGGGGCGGCCAACAGCTCGGCAGCCAGTGCCCCAGCCGCTTCAGACGGCTCGGCGGCCATGAACACGGCGTTGTTGCACCCGAGCCCCCGAGGCCGAGCCGAACGGCAGGTACGGAGCGGGCTTGGGGAGTACACACGGCCGGGAGCCATCCAGCGTCACCCTGAGGCCGCACGAGTTCCTCGAAGTCTCCGGACAGCAGCGGCGTTCGGGCGGTGAAGGACGATCCGCCGGCCTGGTCGAGCGATCCGGGCGGGAATGTTGATCACAGGACGCTGTCAGGAGGCCGGCGACCTCTTCGTTCAGAACCTCGCTCGACAGGCCGAGGGAGGTGAAGTCGGTGGCCTTGATCGCCCTGGTGGGCGTGCCGCCGGGGCCGGTCGGGCGCGGACCACCGGCCGTCACCCGCCCCGTCCACGTGGCCGACGGCACCTGGTGCGGTCCGTGCCCGTGCCGGCTCGTTCTGGCGCTAGTCGGCCGATAGCGCCCGGTGGTGATCCTTGATTCGTCGTCACTGGTCGCAGGCGCGGCAGATGCGTGATCCGCCCCTCTGCCGTCCCCGCCTCCGACACGTGAGGTCGACGGATGCCGCTCACCGCCGAAGGGTTGGAGCGCTCCGGAGAGGAACGGCTGCTTTCGCAGCGGGGAAATGGGGGAATGGGTGGGCTGGTCAAGCGTGGCGGCTCCTGTCGTTTCAGCGGCGGGTCGATTCGAGTCCTTCCGCGGGACGGTGTCCGACGGAGTCCTGTCCGACGTGTCCCGGGGACGCGGCACCGGACACCGGCTCGATGTCCGCGAAGAGGTCCTCGCCGAAGGCGTTGCCCACGAGGGGGCCCACGTCGATGAGACCCGCGAGGGTGGGGCCCGTATCAGGAGCCTGGGCCTGGGACCGGTGCGGCTGACGGCGGGTGACGTCCTGCCAGGGGGCCGGGACAGCCTGCGGGTTCCGATCCCGAACGGTGGCCCCGACGAGTACAGGCTGGCATGGATGACCGACGCGAGCGGACCTGGCGCCCCTTCCGGCACGGAGGCGCCGCCCCGGAGCACTCTGGTGCTCAGTGGCCCCGTACATCCGACAGCCCTCCCTCCCTCGGAAGCGGAGGGCCAGGTGCGGGCCGCCGTCCTCCACATACCCCGCGCCTCACTCCCCCTGCGACCCGATCACGTCGAGCTGCTCCTGGCTCGGCCGATCTCCACGGGCAGCGGCAGCGCTGCCGTCCTCGCCGCCTTTCTCGCCACACTGCGAGAGCACGGTGCCGAATGCCGGCCCGAGGAGCAGAGCCGCATGGGCGCCATCGCCCTCGATCTGGCGACCGCCTGTCTGGCCGAGCAGCTGCGAGTACTGGAGACGGGCACGGACGAGTCCCGGGCGCAGACACTGCTGCGACGCGTTCACGGCTTCATCGCCCAGAACCTCGCGGACCCGGACCTCACGCCACAGACGATCGCCCGCCGGCACCACATGTCCCTGCGCACCCTGTACGGCCTCTTCAGCCGGCAACCCGCCAGCGTCGCGACGGTCATCCGCCGCGGCCGCCTGGAGCGCTGCCACGCCGACCTCGCCCGTCCGGATCTGCGCCACCTCAGCGTCCAGGTCATCGCCTCACGCTGGGGCTTCACCAATCCGAGCACCTTCAGCCGGGCCTTCCGCGAGGCATACGGAATCAGCCCCACCGAACACCGCGCGACCACCTCGGCGTCCGCACCGCCCGATCGGTCCGCCGCCTGACGGGTCGGATCCGGCGCGCACCGTCGCAAGGACGCCTCGCCAGGGCCTGGAGGGGAGCGCCGGGCGCAGGAGATCATGCGGACGGCTCCGGCGCGCCGGACTCCTCGTCCTGGTCGTCCGGCGCTTGCGAGCGGGCGCGGGACAGCACCTCCTGAGCGGCGGTCCGGCCGGTTCGGTGGCCGATCTCCGCAAGGATCGACAGGGCGTGCTCGGCATGCTCGGCCGCCTCGACCGGTCGCCCCTCGGCGAGGAGGAGGCGGCCGATGACCGTCAGAGCCTGCCCCTCGAGAATTGCGTAGCCCTCGCGGCGGGCTCGTTCCAGGGCGTGCCGGACGTACGCATCGGCCTCGGCGAGGTCGCCCCGCAGGAGGCGCGCCTCGGCCCTGCCGATCAGGATCGCCGCCTCTGTGTGCCGGGCGCCGGTCTGTTCGGCGAGGCCCTGCGCCCGTCGGTAGGTCTCCTCGGCTTCGGCGAGCTGACCGAGAGCGGTGCGGACGGACGCCACGGTCTGGAGTGCGGCCGCTGCAAGACGCCCCTCCTCTATCTCGTCTGCCAGTGCCGCGGCGGCCAGGGCGAGGTCCAGGGCGGTGGAGTGGTCGCCTCTGTCACGGTGCCAGTCGGCCAGCCCCCGGAGAGTTTCCGCCTCGCTGCCGCGGTTGCCGAGCTCCCGGTGGACGGCGAGGGCTTCGGTGAGGCACTCGAGTGCCTCCTCGGAGCGCCCCAGGAGCCCGAGGACCTGGCCCAGGTTGCCCTGGGTTACCCCTTCGGCTCCTCTGGAGCCGATGCTTCGGCTCAGTTCGAGCGCCGTGGCGTTGTGTCGTTCGGCCTGACGCAGGTCCCCGAGTTCTTGGCGGAGCAGACCCATGTTGCCCTCCGTGCTCAGCCGGAGCAGGTTCCAGCGTGGGTCCGCCGGCAGGGCGTCGACAGCCGCCTCGTAGCGTTTGACCGCGTCGCGCAGTTTCCCCGTGAGGATGCCGACCAGGCCCAGGTTGTTGAGTGCCTGGGCCTTGCCCTCGGCCCAGTGAGCGGATTCCGCGTCTGCCAGCATCGCCTCGTAGTACTGGGCCGCGCGTTCGTACCGGCCAAGGCCGCGGTGCGCGTCGCCGAGGCTCAGGCGGGCGGTGGCGGAGCCGATCGCGTGGTTTGCCCGCTGGGCCGCCTCGAGCCCCGCCTCCGCCACGGAGATCCAGTCCGGGCCCGTTCTGACCAGCCAGAAGTAGCCGCGCAGGGCGTCGCACAACTCCCAGGAGAGGGCGGGCAGGCCGAGCGCCGCACCTCTCTGCGCCGCGATGACCAGGTTCGTGTGCTCACGCCTGAACCACTGGCGTGCCGCGGTCTGATCGGGCAGGACCACGGTGCCGGCGGTGCCTTCCCCCGCGTCTCGGGAGGAGTCCGCGTCCGTGTCGACGGCGCTCTCCACGTCCGCGCGCCCGGCGGGCTCTCCGGGGTCGAACGCGCGCAGCTTCTCCGGATACAGCAGCCGGGCCCCGGCGTGCACGCCCGCGAGGTAGTGGTCGTAGAGGCGCCGAAGGGCCGCGGCACGCTCCTCGGGGCTCTCGTCCGCCGTCGCGCAGCTCTCGGCGAACAGCCGCAGCAGGTCGTGGAGGCCGTACGCGTCCGGGTCGGTGTGACCGACGAGATGGACGGCGACCAGTCGCCTGAGCAGCTGCGACGTCCGTGCGACGGGCAGCCCGAGCAAGGCGGAAGCGCCGGCCGCCGTGATCGTGGGCCCGGGGACGAGGCTGAGGCGGCGGAAGAGCCTGCGCGCGTCGGGTGACAGCGACAGGTAGGACAGGGAGAGGACCGCCTGCAGACTGCTGGCCTCGTCGTCCGGCACACTGAGCGCGGCGATCCTCCGGTCCTCGTTGCGCAGCCGGTCGACGTGGCCGGCCACCGGGTGATCCCCGCCGGCTTCCCGTACGCTGACGGCCGACACCCGCAGTGCCAGGGGTACGTACCAGCACAGTCGGGCCAACTCCGCCGTCGCCTCCGGCTCGGCTGCCACGACGGACACTCCGAGGAGACGTTCCAGCAGCTCCGCGGCCTCCTCCGGAGTCAGGGCGTCCACTCTGAGGTGGCGGGCGCTGTCGCGGACCACCAGGCCGGCCAGCACGTCCCGGCTGGTCACCACCACGTGGGACCCCGGGGTGCCCGGAAGCAGAGGGCGTACCTGGTCGGCACTGCGGGCGTTGTCGATGACGACGAGGACGCGCTTCTCGGCCAGCAGGGTGCGGTACAGACCCGCCGCACGGTCGGGCTCGTCGGGGATCCGGTCCGCCGGGACCCCGAGCGCGTAGAGGAAGCTCGCGAGCGCCTCCACCGACGTGACCGGCCTGGTCGTCGCGTAGCCCCGCAGATCGATGTAGAGCTGCCCGTCCGGGAACCGCGCTCGGGCGCTGTGACCCCAGTGCACCGCGAGCGCGGTCTTCCCCATGCCGCCTTGCCCGTCGATGGCGGTGATGACCATCGGTCCGGGGGTGCCCGAGGCCCCGGCCCATTCGTCCAGGGCTCTCAGGTGGGCCTCGCGACCCGTGAAATGAGCCGTGTCGGGCGGGAGTTGCCTGGGAGTGGGCACCTGCTCCGCGTTCCGGGAGGCGGCGGCTCGGGAAACGGCTGCGGTCGGTGCCGCGAGGGCCGGACTGTCGGCGAGGACCGCGCGCTCCATCTCGCGCAGCGCGGGGCCCGGCTCCAGACCGAGCTCCTCGACGAGGATCCGACGTCCCTCACGGTAGACGTCCAGCGCGTCGGCACGCCGGCCGGCCCGGTACAGCGCCAGCATGTACTGCGACCGCAACCGTTCCCTGAGCGGTTCCCGCGCGAGCTCGCGCCGCATCTCACCCAACAGGGCGTTGTGGCGGCCGAGGCGGAGGTCGATGTCCATCAGCTTCTCGAACGCCGAACGCCTCGCCTCTTCGAGATGAGGCGCCTCCACCTCGGCGAGGTACCGGGACGCCGTTCCTTCCAGCGCCTTGCCGCGCCAGAGCCCCAGGGCCCGCCTCTGGAGCTGGGAGGCGGCGACGAGGTCGCCGCGCTCCTGTGCGCCTTCGCCTTGTGCCACCAGCTCCTCGAAGGCATGGACGTCGAGCCAGTGCGACTCCAGGCGCAGGACGTACCCGCCCGACTCGGTGACCAGGGGATCCGATCCGCATGCCAGGAGGACCTTCCTCAGCCGTCGGATGTAGTTGTGGAGCGTCGTTCTCGCGGTCTTGGGCGGGTTCGCTCCCCACAGGCCGTCGATCAGGTCCTCCGTCATGACGACACGGTCGGACCGCAGGAGGAGCATGGTCAGCAGCGCCCGATGCTTCGCCGCCGATATCGGAACCGGCTGCCCCTCGTGCAGGACTTCTTCCGGCCCCAGAAGACGGAACTCCACTGTCCTCCCCCTTGACACGGCCGGCGTTCCCGTCCGCGCCGACGTCGGTCGCGCGATGGCGCGATGTGATCATGCCAGGTCAGAACAGCGCGTGAGCAGGATTTTCCCGCCTGCCACGAGCCTCCGGAACGGCTCCGGAGCCGCTCCGGAGGTTGCGGGGGGGAGCCTGGGAGTGCCGGCCGGTGGCTGCCCGCGTGGACGAGGACGGTGGTCATGCGTGCGGCGGACGAGGTGTGGACGCACGCACGGGAGCGCCTTGCACAGAAGGCAAAGCGATCCTGCACGTGAGGAACACACCGGCGCGTCCCGCGAATCTAGGTTCGGAGGTGCTGGAGACGACGCCGAGGCGCAAGCACCCCGCTCCGTGGCGATGGTGGTCACGCAGCGGGACGGCCGCGGCGGCTGATCCGGTAGACCGTTTGTCCGTGAACACCCTGCCGGGTGTGGAGCAAGGAGACGACATGCCGTCCCAGACCGTGGAAATGCCGCAGATGCGGGTGGCCGCCGAGTCGGCGCCGAGCATCACCACCGACGCCCAGTACGAGCGCGCCTGGGTTCCGCCGTACCTCGCGCCGGTCGGTGCGGCGAAGTAAGCCGTATCGCGGCAGGCCGGTCGTCGGACTTCCGGCGGCCGGCCTGCCGTGTCCTCGCCCGTACCGTCCCGACGCCTCACGAGGTGCATGTTGTCGCCGTTGTACACACAGATAGACGGAATCCTGGGAGCGGACCCGCACTTCGGCGCCGCCGACGCGATCGAGGCCAGGAACATCGCGCGCTACCGGCTGGGCCTGACGGTGCTCGCCCGCCGGTTCCCCGACGCGGCCGACCGGTTCGAGCGGCTCGGCAAGGCGGACGACGCCGTGCTGCGCCCCTTCCTCTACGACCCGGTGCTGAGGAACGCCTTCGAGGACGACCTGCTCGCCCTGGAGAACGACCGGCACGATCCGAGCGAGTTCGCGTCGTACCTCGCGGAGGTCGACCTCGACGCCGAGGACGGGTTGGGGCCGTGCGAACGCCTCATGACCCCGCGCCGGCGCCCCTGGCCGAGCCGTGGCGTCGGCTGGGTGTGGACGGAGGTCGGGCCGGGGTCGGCCGGGCTGCCGCTCGCCCGGCGGCTGGAGGAGCTCAAGGACGGGACCTTCGCCGACATGCGCGGGGCTCGCCGGATCAGCCCTGACGAGGAGCTGCTCGCAGGGCTCTCCCGGGGCGCCGAACTCCTGGCCGAACTGCTGCCGCACGCCGGGGCGGGAGTCTTCCCGCACATCTCGTTGGTGGGTCTGGCCCGGGGCGAGAGCGACGACGGTGAGCTGTACTCGCTCTCCGGCGGCGATCCGCTGCCCTCGGCTCTGTTCATCGCTCCGGAGCACCTGCGCGATCCGTGGATGACCGCGGAGATCCTGTTGCACGAAGGACTGCACCTCAAGCAGTTCGACGTCCTGCGCACCGGCTCGCTCGTCGCCGACCCGGGCCACGAGATCGAGATCCCCTGGCGGCTGACCCCGTGGTCACTGACCCGGGTCCTGGCCGCACTGCACGTGTACGCGCACATGGTGCTGTTCTTCGCGGCGGCGGGCGAGGCCCCCGCCGAACTGCGCGAGCGCTTCGGCGAGCCGCCGGCCACCGAGGACGTCGGTGTGCCCACCCCGGGCAGCCGGGCCGCGGTGGAGGGCGGGTACACCACGAGCGCCGAACGGGCCGCCTACCTCGGACAGCAGGCGCTCGAGGTCCACGGCGGGGCACTGACACCGGACGGACGGCGCTTCGTCGAATGGCTGATGGACGCCGCCGTCTCCCTGGCGCCTTCCGTACAGGCGGACGCCGCCCGGGAGCCCGTCCCGAGCTCCGCCCCACACGTGCCGCAGCCGGATCCGCGCGGCTACCGCAAGATCGAGCCGGTCGCCGTCTGCCCCCTGCCCGAGCAGGGCCAGCTGCTGGCCTTCGCCCCTGACACCGCGAAGTTCCACTGGCTCAACCAGCACGCCTGGCTGATCTACGCCCTCTGCGACGGTCGCGAACTCGCCTCGATCCAGGAGCAGTACGCCCAGCACGCGGGCTCCGACCCCGCCGGACTGGCATCCGGCCTCGCGGGCCTGGTCGCGGCCGGCCTCGTCGAACCCGTCGTCGGCTGAACCGGCCGTACGGTGTCCCCCGCCCCGCCGTCCCGCCGACGCACGCGCACGCCACTCGCGGGCGCGGGCGCGGGGAACCGATGATTCCTGCAGGCCGGCACAGGGCGGGCCGGGCCCGGCGCCTGCTTTCCCTCCTGACGATCGCCGCCTGAGGAGGTCGCGCCGACATCACTCGACTGCCCGAGGCATGGGGGGGGTGGGTCTCAGACGATCACGTGGACGGAGTCCGGCCCGGGGAAAGGCGTTGCGTCCCGGCCCGAGGACTGGCCTCCTTCGCGCGAGTCTGCGGCATCAGCCTCGAGCAGCCGGGGGATGCGCCACTCCCACCGGAGCTCGTCGTCTTCGACTCGGTCGGGCCATGGGATCGTTGCCGTACGGAAACACACGTCGAGCTCGTCGGGATGTGCCCGCCACAGGAATGAGAGGCGTGGGGCGGCAACGGCCGGACACGTGCCAGGGCACCGCGGCACCAGGTCGGCCTTCCTGCCACGCCGCTCCGTCGTCCCGCTCTGCGGGGCCGTTCGGCTTCGGGCGGCACGCCCACGCCGCGGACCGGCCGTCCCTGGTTGTCGTGTGTACGGGACGCGCACTGGTGTGTGGTCTTCGCCGAGCCCTGGCGGAACACGAACGAGTCGACACGTTCCGTGCGGACGACGGCGGAGCCCGGCACATCGGCGTGTCCGGTTCGTTGCCGACCCGGCCACGCCCTTCGAAGAGGGCCTCGCCTCAGTCCCCGCCGACGAGCTGCTGGCGGCGGACCGCACGGTCTGGCCGCCCACGCGATGGGCCGGACCATGGACACGGACACCCTGCACAAGGCCAGGCAGGCCCGGAGCCGGATCGTCCACGAAGGGGCTTCGATCGGTGCCATCCGGTCCGTGGACCGCGACCGCATCCTTCAGTACGCCGTCAAGCAGCGCACTGCCGTGACGGATTTCCCTCTCGGCGACAACATCACCTGGCAGTGGCGCCACGGCCTGGAAGAGCCACGCGACCCGCCACCGACGGACTGGATCAACGCCTACCCCGACGTGGAGGCGGCCTGCGAGCGCCTGCAGCAGGTACTCCGCAGGCGAGACGGCGATCGGCGCCAGCGCGACGGGGTCGTCGCTGTTCATCGCGTACGGCGCGACGCGTCAGGCGCCCCTCCCCCGTCTTGGCGAGGGAGGGGACCCGGCTCACCTCCCGGGCGCCCCACCCCGGCTGACGCGGTCCCACTCCTCCGTGGACTGCTCGATGAAGCGGCGGGCCGGTCTCGGGGGACGTCCAGGTGACGGTGAGCCGGCCGTCGGGGCGTCGAGGGCGATTGTGGTGCCGTCGCGGGGATGTCGCCGGCCAGCAGGGCGCGTCCGATGCGGGTTTCGACCTCGCGTTGGATGAACCGTCGCAGGGGTCGGGCGCCGTACACGGGGTCGAACCCCTCGGCCGCGATGTGCCGGCGGGCCGCCTCGGTGGGATCCCGGCCCGGTCGCGCTGCTTCCGCCGCCACCGTCGGCGCCACCGGGGGCGCCAGGGCGTGCAGCATCTGCTGGAGGTCGCCGACCAGGGACCGCACGCGGTCCAGGAGGCCTCTTCCTTGACGGCCTCCCGGGCATCCGCGATCGGCGACTCGGCGCGGGCCTTGTCGTGGACGGTGACGGAGTCGCCGAGCTCTCCCAGCCGTCGCTCGACGTGGTAGGCGAAGCTGTCGAGCTCGTTGCGCGCCTCGACGAGTTCGCGGATACGGGTGTCCTCGGCCCGGTTGCGTTCGGCCTCCTGGATCATCCGCCGGACCTCGGACTCGTCCAGGGTGCCGCTGCCGGAGACGGTGATGTACTGCTGGGTGCCGGTGTCCTTGTCCTTCGCGGACACGTCGAGGATGCCGTTGGGCGTCGATGTCGAACGTCACCTCGATCTGCGGCGCCCCCGGGGCGCCGGGCGGATGTCGTCCAGGCGGACCCGGCCGAGCACACGGTTGTCCGCGGCCCGCTCACGCTCCCCCTGCAGCACCACCACGTCCACGGCCGGCCGGTCGTCCTCGGCGGTCGTGAAGGTTTCGCCGCGCCTGGTGGGATCGTGGTGTTGCGCTCGATCAGCCTGGTCATCAGCCCGCCCAAGCGTCTCGACGCCCGGGGAGAGCGGGGTGACGTCGAGCAGCAGGACGTCCTTGACCTCGCCCTGGAGCACGGCCGCCTGGACGGCCTCGCCGAGGGCGCCGACCTCGTCGGGGTTGACCGACATGTCGGGGTCCTTGCCGCCGGTCAGCCGTCGCACCAGCGCCTGCACCGCGGGGATGCGGGTCGACCCGCCGACGAGGATCACCTCGTCGAGGTCGTCGGGGACCACCTTGCCGTCCGCCATCGCCTGCCGGACCGGCCCCGTGCCCCGTTCGACCAGATCGCCGGTGAGCTGTTCGAAGGCCGACCGGGTCACGGTGGTCGTGAGGTGCTTCGGACCGGCGGCGTCCGCGGTGACGATCCGCAGCACGTCCGGTCCGGCGATGCGGCCGGCGTCCTTGGTGGCCTGCCGCTGCGCGTCGTCGAAGTACGCGGGCGCCGTGATCACCGCCTGGGTGACCTTCTCGCCGAGCTGCTTCGCGGCATCGTCCACGAGCTTGCGCAGCACGGCGGCGGAGATCTCCTCCGGGGCGTACTGCTTGCCGCGGACGGAGAACCGCTCCGCGCCCTCAGGGCCGGACACGACCTCTAGGAGACCTGTTCCGCCTCCAGGGCGTGGCCGGCTCACAGGGATCGGGGCATCGCCCCGGCTCCATAAAGCTCATGCATCCATCGAATAAAACTTGAGCCTCACCTTGTCAAGAAGAGTGCCGAGAGTTATATAAGAAGCGTCGGTACGCGATCGAACGACACACGACGCGAAGGAGATGATGATCAGATGCTGATGCGGACCGATCCCTTCCGTGAGCTGGACCGGCTCACTCAGCGCGTGTTCAACGGAGTGCAGGGTCCCGCGGCGATGCCGATGGACGCCTGGCGCGAGGACGGCGCGGTGTGGGTCAAGTTCGACCTGCCCGGTGTCGACGCCGAGTCCCTGGACCTGAACGTCGACAAGGACGTGCTGACCGTCCGGGCCGAGCGGAAGCCGGAGATCAAGGAAGGCGCGGAAACGGTGATCTCCGAGCGCCCCACCGGCACGTTCAGTCGCCAGCTGTTCCTCGGGGAGACGCTGGACACGGAGAATATCGAGGCGACGTACGACGCCGGTGTGCTCAGCCTGCGCATCCCGATCGGCGAACAGGCCAGGCCGCGCAAGATCCAGATCGGCACCGGAAAGCACACGGACAAGGAACTGCAGTCGTAACGGGGCAGAGGGGCGTCCCGCCGGACCGGGCCCGGGCCGATGGGCACCCACAGCCGGGTCCCACGGCGCCGGCTCGCCGTGGGACCCGGTTACGCCCGCATGCCCCCTGGCCCCTGCCCACCTGTCCCCGCAAGCGACGTGCCCGATGTCCCGCTGCAGCTGCCGGGCCGACGGAGACCGCTCGGACACGCCCGGACAGGACCCCTCAGGACTCCGTACCGGCCGCGCCCGGGAAGAAGGTGATCAGGGTGGCGGCACCGTCCTGATCCACGACGCGGACAGCCGGCTCGGGAACGCCCACCGTCGAGACGTCGATCTCTCTCGGATGCCGCACCATGTGTCGCAGCACGACGGGGTAACGCGGCGAGTCACCGCCGACGGCGACGATCACCACGTCGTCCTTCGGGTCGTACGTGAGGTACGAGAAGGGCAGCCGCTCGGCTTCGTACTGGTGCCCGATCTCCATGTCGAGCACTTCGATGCTCACGAGCTGCCCGCCCTGCGCCTCGGTCAGCTCCTCCAGCGCGGTCACCCAGCGGCCGCGGTCGGACACGCCATTGCCTGCCATGGCCTCGGTCCTCCTCCACACGCTTCCGGCGAATCGTCGCCCTCCAACCTCTTCTTCTCCTCGTCCCGCTCCCCCGCCTCCGCCTTCTCGGCTTCCGCCTCACGTGGCCGCGTCGGTGCCGGGCTGCCGCGATGCGGCGACCTCGGTACCGGCGCCGCCGGGCCGACGGTCGTCCCGGTACCGGCGGGCGGCGAGCCGGACCGCCTGCACCGCACCGTCCGAGTCGACGGTGGACACCGCGAGACGGGCGAACCGGCGCCCCGGGAACAGCTCCACCACGGCCACCGGGCCCGGAGCCCGGACGGCGACGAAGTCGACGCCGGCCGCATGCCGCCTGGTGCCCGCACAGAAGCGCCCCGGACGGCAGCGACCTCGTTCGACGGTCCCCCGCAGGGCCCGCCACCACTCCGGCTCGACCCACGCTTCCCGCACGTCTCCGAGGGGGACCCGTACGCCCTTGCGGCGAGCCAGGAGCGCCTCGCGCCATGGCAGCCGTACGACCACGTCGCCGTTCTGGACCAGCAAGTGGGCCATCGCCCTCGACCTCCTCCTCGGATGCCGGAGACCTCCGTGCACCGGTGTGCTCAGCCGGTCGCCGCCGCCCCGGCGTGCTCCATGGGCGGCCCGAACTGCTGTGGCTGGTTGTGGGCGGACGCGCCGAGCAGCGGAGCGCCATGCCGTTCGGGGCGGTGGCCGGGCGCATCGACGATGCTCTCGCGCGGAGTGTCAGCGGGTCCGGGGACTGCCGGAATACGCCTGCGGGCGAGGATGCGGCCCACCCACCTGCGACCACACCTCGGGCAGGGTGCGGCACCGGCAGGGGTGTACGGCGAGGGCACGGCCACACCGTCGCGCGAGAAGTACTCCCAGTCGCCGCCTTGATCGTCCCGGTACTGCTGGACGTCGTAATCGGTGCTCCACTCGTGCCAGCAGTGCCCACAGGTGAACTGGACCCGCTCGAGTGCGATTTCGGTGATCATCTCTCTCACCTCTTTCCCCGGTCGGTCCGTCACGGGTTACGGTCTTCTCCCCCTTCGAGCAATTATGTCGACAAAACACGGCAAGGGTTCATGTCTGACCTCGAATGGCTCTACGGCAAGGAGGCGGGTCGGGAACAACGCCCCGGTACCTCTTGAATCTGCGCCGCCGGCGGCCTATGAACGTGTTGTAGGCCTTATCCGCCTCTCTGGCTTCGGCCGGCTCGCAGGGAGATGAGAAAGGTGACGACACCCAGGCGACCGGACTATTACGCGGTGCTCGGCGTCGACCCGACCGCCTCGGTCAAGCAGATCACGAGCGCCTACCGCACGCTGGTCCGCGCTCTGCATCCGGACGCCCACCCGGAGCGACGGGCTCAGACCCAAAAGCTCGACGAGGTGATGACCGCCTACGCCACGCTGCGTGACGCCCGGAAACGGGCGGAGTACGACAGGCACCGCGCGGCCGAGTTTCCGCACGGAGCGGCGATGCGGGCGGCCGCGGTGGCCGTGCGGCACACCGGGCGCCCTGCACGGCCGTCCGTACAGGTTGCGTACGTCGTGGTCGTCGGCCCGCTGTCGACGCCGCAGCACCGTGGCGCATGGCTCAAGGTGGGGCCCTTCCGCATCGGGTTCTAGGTGTATTGACCCGCAGCGTTGTTGACGCGGGTGATGGGCGGGTGTCCGTCGAGTGCGGTGTGGCAGCGGTGGTGGTTGTAGGTGTGGAGGAAGTCTGCCAGGGCTTCGGTTCGCTCGGTGTTCGAGGTGTAGGGCCGCAGGTAGGCCCACTCGTCGAGCAGGGTGCGGTTGAAGCGTTCGACCTTGCCGTTGGTCTGCGGCCGGTAGGCGCGGGTGAGCTTGCCGGTCGCGCCGAGGTCGGCCAGGACGTTCTTCCAGGCCAGGCCCTTGCGGTAGGCCCAGGCATTGTCGGTCAGGACCCGTTCGATGCGGGGAATGCCGTGGTCGCGGAAGAACGCGGCCGCGCGGATCAGGAAGCCCGCGCAGGTCGCGACCTTCTCGTCGGGGTGGATCTCGCTGTAGGCGAGGCGGGAGTGGTCGTCGACGGCGGAGTGGACGTAGTCGAAGCCCATGCCGCGGATCGGGCGGCCGGCCTCGCGGCCGTTGGCCTTGTGGCCGCCGCCGTCGGGAATCCGGCCGAGCTTCTTCACATCCACGTGGATCAGCTCACCGGGCCGGTCGCGTTCGTAGCGGCGGATCAGGGTGCCGGTGGGGCGGTCGAGCCAGGCCAGCCGGTTCAGCCGGTGGCGGGTCAGGATCCGGTGGACGGTCGAGGCGGGCAGGCCCAGGATCGGGCCGATCCGGGCCGGGCCGAGTTTGCGGCTCCGCCGGAGCTCGCAGACGCGGTCTTCGACCGCGGACGCGGTCCGGTGCGGCGTCGTGTGAGGCCGGCTCGGCCGGTCGTGCAGACCGGCGTCCCCCTCGGCCTGCCACCGGCGGATCCATTTGTGGGCGGTGGCCCGGGAGATGCCCATCTCGGCGGCCACATGCGCGACCGGACGGCCTGAGCAGACACGTTCGACCAGCAGTCTCCTACCGAAGACGGTCAGCCGGGCATTACGGTGGGCCACGAAGACCTCCGTGAGGTGAGTTCCTAGACAGCTCCCACCGCACCGGAGGTCTTCGCCATGTTCAAGACCAGCGCAGTGTCAACAACGCTCGTGATCAATACATCTAGGGCCTGCCGTCGAGTTCCCGTCGTCGCGGGGCAGGGGGGAACTCGACGACAGGCCTTAGAGGTCCTAACAGAA
>NZ_MWIG01000165.1:0-6307 GCF_002156145.1 Streptomyces sp. NRRL B-24572
GCCGCGCTCGCGGGCGCGGCTTCGTACGGGACGTCGAGGGCGACCTCGTACGGCGGCCCGAGCGGATCCTCCCGTTCCGCCTCGGCCCGGCGCTCGTCGAGGCGTTCACTCATGCGGCTCAGGCTCGCGCCCAACCGTCCCAGCCACCCTGGCACTCCGGACATCTCTTCCTTCTTCCCCCCACCGACTCGTCCCCGCGAACCTACACGCAGGAAGCCCCTCACCGTAGGACGGTGAGGGGCTTCCCGAGGTTGAGAGCGCGGTACTGGTACCGGCGGGCGGTACTAGTACCAGCGGTTGGCCTGCCAGAAGGACCAGGCGCCGCACGGGCTGCCGTAGCGGCCGTCCATGTAGCTGAGGCCCCACTTGATCTGGGTGGCGGGGTTGGTCTGCCAGTCGGCGCCGGCCGAGGCCATCTTGGAGCCCGGGAGGGCCTGCACGAGACCGTAGGCACCCGAGGACGGGTTGGAGGCGCGGTAGTTCCAGCCGGACTCGTGGTCCACGATGTTGCTGAAGCACTGGAACTGGTCGGCGCCCATCATCTGCCGGGCCATCGCCTTGACCTCGGAGATGCTGTACGAGCCCTGCGCGGAGAAGGACGTGATGTCGCGGGCCGCGGAGCGGCTGGCGCGCTCCTGCGCCTCCTGCTCCTTGCGCTCCTTCTCGGCCTTGGCCTCGGCGGCGGCCTTGTCGGCGGCCTCCTTCTTCGCCTCGGCGTCCTTGGCGGCGCGGATGCGGGCCGCTTCCTCCGCGGTCTTCTTCGCGGCGGCGTCGGCGGCGGCGGCCTGGACGTCGGCCTGCTCCGAGAGGGACGAGACCTGTACCTGGGCCTGCTCGCCCGCGGGGATGTCCGCGAGCAGCGTGGTGCCGGCCGCGGTGGCCTCGAAGTTGTCGTCCGAAGGCTGCGCGGCGTTGCCCGTGGCAACACCGGCGATGGCGCCGACAGTGGTGACCGCAGTGGCCGAAGCCACCGCGAATCCCCGGACCGAGATCCGGCTCACACGGTTTCCTTCCAGCACGCCCGCACAGGTGACCACGCGGGCGAAATCTTGCCCCTGGCACTGGTCTCCGACGTACGGGGTCACAGAAGACACGGGCCCGTGGTGCTGTGGGCGGCATACGGCGACGGCTGTGGAGTTGTGTGGTGCGGTGCGCACCCCTGAGGGTGCACGTGTGCCGTATGCGGGGCCTGACGGAAGCAAGACTTTGCCGGACGGCGACGCCGCAAGGCAATTCCGTGTTGCGTGTGAAAGCTCACACCTGGGTGGACGCAAGGGATTTGATGGATACGGGAGACAGCAGGACGCCGCCCGGCTAAGCTCCTGCGCTTTGCCGGGCGGCGCCAACTCCCGTACCCCTACAGAAGGGTACGAACCGGTCAGATCGAGACGTCCTCCAGCATCTCCGTCACGAGCGCGGCGATCTGGGAGCGCTCGGAGCGGGTGAGGGTGACGTGGGCGAAGAGCGGATGCCCCTTCAGTTTCTCGACCACGGCGACGACTCCGTCGTACCGGCCGACCCGGAGGTTGTCGCGCTGGGCGACGTCATGGGTCAGCACGACCCGCGAATTCGCCCCGATACGGGACAGAACGGTCAACAGGACGTTCCGCTCCAGGGACTGGGCCTCGTCCACGATGACGAAGGCGTCGTGGAGCGAGCGGCCCCGGATGTGGGTGAGCGGCAGGACCTCCAGCATCCCGCGGCCCAGCACCTCCTCGATGACCTCGCGGCTCGCGACCGAGGACAGCGTGTCGAAGACGGCCTGCGCCCACGGGCTCATCTTCTCGGACTCGCTGCCCGGCAGGTATCCGAGCTCCTGGCCGCCGACCGCGTACAGCGGGCGGAAGACCATCACCTTCTGGTGCTGCCGGCGCTCCAGGACCGCCTCCAGGCCCGCGCAGAGCGCGAGCGCGGACTTGCCGGTGCCGGCCCGGCCGCCCATGGAGATGATGCCGACGTCCGGGTCGAGGAGCAGGTCGAGCGCGATCCGCTGCTCGGCGCTGCGGCCGCGGAGCCCGAAGGCCTCCCGGTCGCCGCGGACGAGCCGTACGTTCCCCTCGGCCGTGACCCGGCCGAGCGCCTTGCCGCGCTCGGACTGGAGCACCAGGCCCGTGTGGACCGGAAGCTCGGCGGCCTCCGGCACGTACAGCGAGTCCTGGTCGTAGAGCAGGTCGATCTGCTCCCCGGAGAGCGCGAGCTCGGACATCCCGGTCCAGCCGTTGGCGTCCGTGATGGCGAGCTCGGCGCGGTACTCCTCGGCGAGGAGGCCGACCGAGGAGGCCTTGATGCGCAGCGGCAGGTCCTTGGAGACGACGGTGACGTCGTACCCCTCCGCCTGGAGGTTGCGCGCGACCGCGAGGATCCGTGAGTCGTTGTCCCCCAACCTGTAGCCGGCGGGCAGGACGCCGGGGTCGGAATGGTTGAGTTCGACACGCAGGGTGCCGCCCAGGTCCCCGATGGGGAGCGGGGCGTCCAGGCGTCCGTACCGGACCCGGAAGTCGTCGAGCAGGCGCAGGGCCTGCCGGGCGAAGTAGCCGAGCTCGGGGTGGTGCCGCTTGGCCTCCAGCTCCGTCACGACGACGATCGGGAGCACCACCTCGTGCTCCTCGAAGCGCGAGACGGCTTTGGGGTCGGCCAGCAGGACGCTGGTGTCGAGAACATAGGTGCGCCGGTCGGAAAGGCGGCGCTTCGTGCTGGTCACCACGGAAGGACAGACCCCCTCGGAAGACCCCTGTGAGGTCGGGGTGCGACGGAACCGGTGTCGCTGCGGAATGGGACCGGGCTCAGGCCGCCATGCGCGGGCCGAACCACGGCCCTCCGCTTCTCCCGTACGTGTCCCGCACGGTCGTCCTGGTGCAAGGGGCCTCCCGGGTGGCGGTCTCCGTGCCGCTCACTTCACTTGGGATATGCCCTCGAACACCCTCTGCCATGCCATGGCATATGACGACGTGTTCATGAACACCAGATGATCGGTTCCGACCGGGGGTGACCGGTGGGCCTCAGGTCCCGTAGCGCCGGTGCCGGGCCGCGTAGTCGCGCAGCGCCCGCAGGAAGTCGACCTTCCGGAAGGCCGGCCAGTGGACCTCGCAGAAGTAGTACTCGGAGTGGGCGCTCTGCCACAGCATGAAGCCCGACAGGCGCTGCTCGCCGCTGGTGCGGATCACCAGGTCCGGGTCGGGCTGGCCGCGCGTGTACAGGTGCTCCGAGATGTGCTCGACGTCGACGATCTCGGCGAGCTCCTCGAAGCTCGTCCCCCGCTCCGCGTGCTCCAGGAGCAGCGAACGGACCGCGTCCGCGATCTCCTGCCGGCCGCCGTAGCCCACCGCGACGTTCACGAGTATCCCCGTGTTGCCGTGGGTGGCCTCCTCGGCCTCCTTCAGGACGGTCTGGGTCCGGGCGGGCAGCAGGTCCATCGTGCCGACGTGGTGGACCCGCCAGCGGCCGTCGGCGGCCAGCGAGCGCACGGCGTTCTCGATGATGCCGAGCAGCGGGACGAGCTGTTCCTCGGGGCGGTTCAGGTTGTCCGTGGAGAGCATCCAGAGCGTGACGACCTCGACGTCCGTCTCGGCGCACCAGCCGAGCAGCTCCGTGATCTTGTCCGCACCGGCCTTGTGTCCCTGCTCGGGGGTCCCGCCGGAGGCCTTCGCCCAGCGACGGTTCCCGTCGAGGATGACCCCGATGTGCTTGGGCACCTGGGTGTGGTCGAGGCGGCCTTCCACCCGGCGTGCGTAGAGCCCGTACACCAGGTCGCGCAGGTTCACTGTTCTTTACCCCTCCATGCAGTGTCGGCCCCCCGAAGCCGCCACACTACTGCGGACGGGTAACGAGCTCCCAGCCCGGGACGGTCACAAGTCCGTGATAAGCAGAGATACGTGACTGATTCCCCCCTCTACCGCGCCTCCGCGGACCGCTACGACGCCATGGAGTACCGCCGGACGGGCCGCAGCGGCCTCAAGCTCCCGGCGATCTCGCTCGGCCTCTGGCACAACTTCGGCGACGACAAGGCCCTCGACACCCAGCGCGCGATCCTGCGCCGTGCCTTCGACCTCGGCGTCACCCACTTCGACCTGGCGAACAACTACGGGCCGCCGCCCGGCTCCGCCGAGCTGAACTTCGGCAAGCTCTTCGCCCAGGACTTCGCGCCGTACCGGGACGAGATGATCGTCTCGACGAAGGCCGGCTACCTGATGCACCCCGGGCCGTACGGCGAGTGGGGCTCCCGCAAGTACCTGATGTCCTCGCTCGACGCCTCCCTGAAGCGGATGGGCCTCGACTACGTCGACGTCTTCTACTCGCACCGCTTCGACCCGCACACCCCGCTGGAGGAGACGATGGGGGCCCTCGCCTCCGCCGTCCAGCAGGGCAAGGCGCTGTACGTCGGCGTCTCCTCGTACAACAGCGAGCAGACCGCCGAGGCCGCGCGGATCCTCCAGGACATGGGCGTCCGGCCGCTCATCCACCAGCCCTCGTACTCCATGATCAACCGGTGGACCGAGGAGGACGCCCTCCTCGACACCCTGGAGGCGGCCGGCATGGGCTGCATCTCCTTCGTCCCGCTCGCGCAGGGGCTGCTCACCAACAAGTACCTGAAGGGCATCCCGGCGGGCTCGCGGGCCACCCAGGGCAAGTCCCTCGACCCGAACCTGCTCTCCGACGAGGTGCTGCGGCGGCTTCGCGGCCTCGCCGACATCGCCCAGCGGCGCGGGCAGACCCTCGCCCAGCTGGCGCTGAAGTGGGTGCTGCGGGACGAGCGGATGACCTCGGCGCTGATCGGCGCGTCCAGCGTCGCCCAGCTGGAGGAGAACGTGGCCGCGCTGCACGGGGCGCCGCTGTCGGAGGAGGAGCTGAAGGAGATCGACTCCTTCGCCGTCGACACCGAGGGCACCAACATCTGGGCCGGCCGGGGCTGACCCGTTCTCGGGGCCGACCCGTTCTCGGGGCCCCGTGGGTACAAAAAACGGGCCGGTCCGTGGGGGGGATACGGACCGGCCCGAGGGGGGGTTTCCACCATAACCCTTCGATAGTCGTGTTGCGCGCCACGTGCGCCGAACGAACCGCCTCGAATTCGCCGGATCCCAAGCGGCACAAGGGCTCCGAGGCCCTGTGGCGGGTTTGCGCCCCGGCGTGGCGGCGGGGTTCCGTCCCTCCGAAGAGGGACCGGCCCGCAGGGTTACGACGTTGACGGAAGAGGGCGTTTCCCGCTGGTCAGCCGCCGGACTTTCGGCGCAGCAGCGTGATGCCGTCACGCCGGGCGACGACCTCGTACCCGTACGTCCGGGTCGCGGCCTCCAGCTCGGCCCGCTGCCGCTCGATCGGGTAGGGCCAGTGGCCCGAGGGGTACGGCCAGGCCTCGGGCGCCCGCTCGTCGTGGACGATCCACGCGGCGGTCGGCGCCGGGATGCGCGGGACGTCGTAGCGGTAGAGCTCGCCGCCCACCGGGAACGTCGGGAAGAGGACGACCGTGCAGCGCGCGGTGAGCTGCGGCGCGAGCCGGTTGGAGGCGGCGACGGTGGCGCCGTCGGGGATGCGGGCGAGCAGCGCGCGGGCCGCCTCGATGTGCGGCGTGGTGCGCCAGGTGGCCCGCTGGGCGAGCTGGGCCAGCGGGAAGGACGGGATCAGGACGGCGGTCACGGCGAGGACGGTCGCGAGGACGGCCCGCAGCTCGCGCCTGGACGTGTCCCTGAGCGCGTCCACGAGGCCGGCGAAGACGACCGGCATGAGGATCGCGCTGTAGTGGAAGGACGTGCCCCAGTGGAAGCCGTTCTCGGAGAGCAGCCGCCAGCCGAGGGTGGGGACGGCGATCAGGGCGAGCGGTGAGCGGAGCGCGAGCAGCGCGGACGGGGCGAAGACCAGGATCAGGGTGACCGCCTTGGCCTCGGGGCGGAGCACGTCGAGCGGGGCGTGGGCGAGGGTGGAGAGCAGGGAGCCCTGGGCCTCGGCGAGGTTGCCGGCGTGGGCGTAGCCGCCGCCGGGGTTGAAGGCCGGCAGCAGGACCTTCACTTCCAGGAGCGAGCCGAGGACGCCGACGGCGGCGGTGCCGAGCCCGAGCCGGCGGGGGCCCTTGATCGCGATGTACGCGCCGACGGCGGCGAGCGTGAACCCCAGGTCCTCCTTGACGAGCAGCAACGGCGCCGCCCAGGCGACGGCCTGCCGCCAGCGCCTGCGGGCGAGCGCTTCGAGGGAGAAGGAGAGCAGCGGGACGGCGAGCGCGACCTCGTGGAAGTCGAAGGCGGCGGCGGAGGCGATGCCCCAGCTCAGCCCGTACCCGGCGGCGACGGTGTGCGCGGCCGCCGGGCCGAGGACGTCA
>NZ_MWIG01000166.1:0-11613 GCF_002156145.1 Streptomyces sp. NRRL B-24572
GATGAAGCGGGCGCCGCCGTTCCTCTCCGGCGGCGCCCGCTTCATCACCGCCGGCCTGCTCCTCGCCGCGATCGTCGCCTGGCGCCAGGGCCCCGCCGCCCTCAAGGTCACCCGTCGGGAACTCGGCTCCGCCGTCCTCGTCGGCCTGCTCCTCATCCTCGGCGGCAACGGCCTCGTCGTCCTCGCCGAGACCTCCATACCCTCCGGCCTCGCCGCGCTCCTCGTCGCCGCCGTCCCCGTCTGGGTCGTCCTGCTCCGCACGGCCCTCGGCGACCGCCCCGGCCTCGGCGCCTTCGGCGGCGTCCTGCTCGGCTTCGCGGGCCTCGGCGTCCTCACCGTCCCGGGCCTGAGCGGCGAGGTGAAGATCGGCGGCGTGCTGCTCGTCCTCGTCGCGGCCCTGCTGTGGTCCGTCGGCTCCGTCTCCTCCGCCCGGCTGCCGATGCCCGCCAACCCCTTCACCGCGAGCGCGTACGAGATGCTGGCCGGCGGTCTCGCCGCGCTCACCCTCGGTCTCGTGCGCGGCGAACACCACGGCCTCGACCTGGGCGCCGTCTCCGGCCGCTCCTGGGCCGCCCTCGCGTACCTGATCGTCTTCGGCTCGCTCGTCGCCTTCACCGCGTACGCCTGGCTCCTCCAGTCCGCCCCGGTCTCCCTCGCCGCCACCTACGCCTACGTCAACCCGGTCGTCGCCGTCCTCCTCGGCGCCCTCGTCCTGAACGAGGCCCTGACCTGGCCGATCCTCCTCGGCGGTGCGATCGTCGTCGGCGGTGTCTGTCTGATCGTCTCGACCGAACGCCGGGGGTGATCGTTTCCCTCCTGTCCTGAGGGCTGACTTCGAGCCAAGGGGGGGATCCGGTATGGCGGCGGGATCGGGGACGAACGGCGAGCGCGGCGGACGCGGGGAGCCGTGGACCGGCTGGCGGAGAGGGCTGGGCTGCTCGACCGTCGCCCTCGTCGCGCTCGGCCTCCTGTTCGGCCTCGTCTACGTGTTCGCCGGCGATTCCGGCTACTGGCCCGGCTCGTCCGTGAAGACCGCGTGGGAGTCCCCGTACGACCGTCGCGCGTCCGACAGCGCCGGCTCCGACCACGACCGCCCCGACCCCGGCGACCAGGCCTGGCTCGACGGTGACACCCTCGCCCGCGGCCGCTACGACGGCGTCACCGCCTATGACGTCCGGTCGGGGAAGAAGCGCTGGGAGTACGTCGTCCCGGGCCGCGCCGACGTCTGCGCCACGAGCCCGGCCGCCGGCGACCGGGTCGTCCTGCTCGCGTACGGCGAGAAGGAGAAGAGCTGTGGCACCGCCGTCGCGATCGACCTCGCCGACGGCCGCGAACTGTGGAAGGTCTCCGCCAAGGCCGGCCGGTACTACAGCCTGGCCACCGGAGGCGGGCTCGGCCTGTTCCCGGAGGGCGGGGTCGTCCGCGCCGTCGACCTGAGGACCGGCGCCCCGCGCTGGACCGCCGGCTTCCCGAAGGGCTGCACCCCGGGTGAGGCCGGCCTCGCACAGCGGCAGGCCGTCGTCTCGCTGGACTGCGGCGCCGAGGAGAAGCTCGCCGCCCTCGACCCTGCCGACGGGACCGTGCGGTGGGTCGTGCCGCTCGACCCCCGGCGGGGCGTGAGCACCGATCTGGGCGTGGCGGTCCTCTCCGCCGACCCCCCGGTCGTGTCGCTCGTGGAGACGGTCGGCGAGGTGAAGACCGTCCTGTCCTTCGGAGCGGACGGCCGGCCCGCCGCCTGGATCGACCGCGTGGGCGACTACGGCACGATCGAGGAGGTCGCCGTCGCCGACGGACGGCTCTTCGCCATCGCCTCGTACCAGGGCAGCCAGAGCACCTGGGAGCGGATCGTCGCCTTCGACCTGGACACGGGCGACCAGGCGTGGCGGGTGGACGCCGGCAGCGCCGACTTCGGCGCCCTCGACGTGCGCGGGGGCCGGGTGACGACCGTCGACCTCGACAGGAAGTACGGGGACTCCCTGATCGTCCTCGACGCCGCCACCGGCGACGAGGAGGAGGACCGCGCCTTCAGGACCCGGGTCGGGTCGGGGTACGAGGGCGAGCTCGACGCCCTGTTCGCCGTCGGGGACCGGGTCGCCGTGGTCCGCTGGGGCGCGGGGAAGCGGCCCGTCTCGGTGTACGAACGCTGGTGACCCCGGCGGCGGCGCCGAGCCGAGTCGTCCGAGCGGTGCGGAGCCGCCGCGGCACAGCGCCAAAGCGGCGCAGCGGCGCCATCGCATCACTCCACACCGGACAAACCCGCGCCGGCCGTCCCGGCCCTACGGTGTCACCAGAGCAACCGCTCGCACCCCGAAACGGAAAGGGCCGGGACGCAATGACGACCACCCACGCCTTCTGGCTCGCCGGCCGCGAGGCCACCGGCGACGCCACCTTCGACGTCACGAACTCGTACGACGGACGTCTGGTCGGCAAGGTCAGCGTGCCCACCGAGGCCCAGGTCGAGGAGGCCGTCGCCGCCGCGCACGCCGTCGTCGACGAGTTCGCCGCGACCCCGGCGCACGTCCGCGCCGCCGCCCTCGACCACGTGTCGAAGCGGCTCGCCGAGCGCACCGAGGAGATCGCCCTCCTGATCTCCGCCGAGAACGGCAAGCCCATCAAGTGGGCCCGCGGCGAGGTCGGCCGTGCCGTCTCCGTCTTCCGTTTCGCCGCCGAGGAGGCCCGCCGCTGGAACGCCGGCGAGGCCCAGCGCCTGGACACCGAGGCCGGCGGCGCGGGCCGCCTCGCCCTCACCCGCCGCATCCCCAAGGGCGTCGTCCTCGGCATCGCGCCGTTCAACTTCCCGCTGAACCTGAGCGCCCACAAGGTCGCCCCGGCCATCGCCGTCGGCGCCCCGATCATCCTCAAGCCGGCCCCGGCGACCCCGATCTCCTCCCTGATCCTGGGCGAGATCCTGGCCGAGACCGACCTGCCGGCCGGCTCCTGGTCGATCCTGACCGTGCCGAACGACCGCATGCCCGCCCTCGTCCAGGACGAGCGCCTCCCGGTCATCTCCTTCACGGGCTCCGACAAGGTCGGCTACGCCATCCAGCAGTCGGTGCCGCACAAGCACTGCACCCTGGAGCTCGGCGGCAACGCCGCGGCCGTCGTCCTGCCCGACTGGTCCTCCGAGGCCGACCTGGACTGGGCCGCGACCCGCATCGCGACCTTCTCCAACTACCAGGGCGGCCAGTCCTGCATCTCCGTGCAGCGCGTGATCGCCGACGCCTCGGTCTACGACCGCCTGGTGCCGAAGATCGTCGCCGCCGTCGAGGCGCAGGTCACCGGTGACCCGGCGGACGACGCCACCGACGTCGGCCCGCTCGTCGACGAGGCCGCCGCCAAGCGCGTCGAGTCCTGGGTCGACGAGGCCGTCGCGGCCGGCGCCAAGCTCCTCGCCGGCGGCAAGCGCGAGGGCGCGACCTACGCCCCGACCGTCCTCACCGACCTCCCGGCCGACGTCACCCTGGCCCGCGCCGAGGTCTTCGGCCCGGTCCTGACGATCGCCAAGGTCGACGGCGAGGCCGAGGCCTTCGCCGCGGTCAACGACTCGGACTTCGGCCTCCAGGCCGGTGTCTTCACACACGACCTGCAGACCGCCTTCCGCGCCCACCGCGCGCTCGAGGTCGGCGGCGTGATCGTCGGCGACGTCCCCTCGTACCGCGCCGACCAGATGCCGTACGGCGGTGCCAAGCGCTCCGGCGTCGGCCGCGAGGGCGTCAAGTTCGCGATGGACGACTACACCTACGAGCGCGTCCTCGTCCTGACGGGCCTCGCCCTCTAAGGCGTACGCCTCACGAGACCGGCGGTCCGAGCCCACTGTGCGGGGGCTCGGGCCGCCTTTCGTCATGCGACGGGTGCGTCGACGAGGCGCACCACCTCCGCGGGCCCGGCGCGGAACGCCTTGTTCGCCTCGCCGGCCGCGACCATGTGCGGGGCGACGTCGTGCGCGGCGAGGGCCTCGGCGGAGGCCCAGCGCTCGATCAGGGCGAAGCGGTCGGGGTCGTCGGCCACCCGGTGGAGGTCGTACTGCAGGCAGCCCTCCTCCGCCCGCACCAGGGGTGCGAGCGCCTCGAAGGCGGCGATCTGTTCCGCGCCACGACCGGGCTGCGTGGCGACGAGGACGATGAGCTTGATCGGCTGAGACATGGCGCGGACCCTACGCGCGGCCCCCGCCGGACGGCCTGCGCGTCTCAACAGAAGGACATACCCGGAGGGACCCCCTCCTCTTTCCGGACCCACCGAAATCGGGTACGACGGACAGGAAGCCCCAGGAGGTGGAGATGTCCGCACCCGTCCAGCGGCCCAAAGTCACCGAGCGCGAGGCCCGGCAGGTCGCCGAGGCCGCGCGCGAGCGGGACTGGCACAAACCCAGCTTCGCCAAGGAACTGTTCCTCGGCCGCTTCCGCCTCGACCTCGTCCATCCGCACCCGCTCCCCGCCGCCGAGGACGTACGCCGCGGCGAGGCGTTCCTGGCCGTCCTGCGCGAGTTCTGCGAGACCCGGATCGACGGCGCCCGCATCGAACGCGAGGCCCGCATCCCCGACGAGACGATCACCGGACTCAAGGAGATCGGCGCCCTCGGGATGAAGATCGACCCGAAGTACGGCGGGCTCGGCCTCACCCAGCTGTACTACAACCGCGCCCTCGCCCTCGTCGGCTCCGCCAGCCCCGCCGTCGGCGCCCTGCTCTCCGCGCATCAGTCGATCGGAGTACCGCAGCCGCTGAAACTCTTCGGCACCCAGGAGCAGAAGGACGCCTTCCTGCCCCGGCTCGCGCGCACCGACCTCTCGGCCTTCCTCCTCACCGAGCCGGACGTCGGCTCCGACCCGGCGCGCCTGGCCACCACCGCCGTACCCGAGGGGGACTCGTACGTCCTCGACGGCGTGAAGCTCTGGACCACCAACGGGGTCGTCGCCGACCTGCTCGTCGTCATGGCCCGCGTCCCCGCCTCCGAGGGCCACAAGGGCGGCATCACCGCCTTCGTCGTCGAGGCCGACGCGCCCGGCATCACCGTCGAGCACCGCAACGCCTTCATGGGACTGCGCGGCCTGGAGAACGGCGTCACCCGCTTCCACCGCGTCCGGGTCCCGGCGGTGAACCGCATCGGCCCCGAGGGCGCCGGCCTCAAGATCGCCCTCACCACCCTCAACACCGGCCGGCTCTCCCTCCCCGCCGCCTGCGCGGGCGCCGCCAAGTGGTGCCTGAAGATCGCCCGCGAGTGGTCGGGGGAGCGCGAGCAGTGGGGCAGGCCGATCGCCCGCCACGAAGCCGTCTCGACCAAGATCTCCTTCATCGCGGCCACCGCCTTCGCCCTGGAGGCCGTCGTCGACCTCGCCTCCCAGATGGCCGACGAGAACCGCAACGACATCCGCATCGAGGCCGCCCTCGCCAAGCTGTACGGCTCCGAGAAGGCCTGGCTCATCGCCGACGAACTCGTCCAGATCCGCGGCGGCCGCGGCTACGAGACCGCCGACTCGCTCGCCGCCCGCGGCGAACGGGCCGTCCCCGCCGAGCAGGTGCTCCGCGACCTCCGCATCAACCGCATCTTCGAGGGCTCCACCGAGATCATGCACCTGCTGATCGCCCGCGAGGCCGTCGACGCGCACCTCTCCGTCGCCGGCGACCTCATCGACCCCGAGAAGTCCCTGGGGGACAAGGCGAAGGCGGGCGCCCGGGCGGGCGGCTTCTACGCCCGCTGGCTGCCGGGGCTGGTCACCGGGCCGGGTCAACTGCCGCGCGCGTACGGCGAGTTCGGCGCCCTCGCGGCCCACCTCCGCTACGTCGAGCGGACGTCCCGCAAGCTCGCCCGCTCGACCTTCTACGCGATGTCGCGCTGGCAGGGCCGCATGGAGCTCAAGCAGGCCTTCCTGGGCCGGATCGTCGACATCGGCGCGGAGCTCTTCGCGATGAGCGCGGCGTGCGTACGGGCCGAACTCCTCCGCACCACGACGGACCACGGTCGTGGGGCCGTGGAGCTCGCGGACGCCTTCTGCCGCCAGGCCCGCCTGCGTGTCGAGGAACTCTTCACCCGCCTCTGGTCCAACACTGACGACCTGGACCGCCGGGTCGTGGACGGGGTCCTGGCGGGCCGCTACTCCTGGTTGGAGGCGGGCATCGTGGACCCGAGCGGGGAGGGCCCCTGGATCGCGGACGCGACCCCGGGCCCGTCCCGGGAACGGAACGCCCACCGCCGCCTCCCCTGACCCGCTGCGCCTACCACCACCGCGAGCGGCGCCCGCCCGTTGTGGGCCTGCGCCCGCCCCGTTGTGGGCAATCGTTCCTCCCCCAGACTCCGTCCGGGAGGTGCCCCCTGGGCAAGGGGGCCCCTGCTCGAGCGAAGTCGAGAGCTTGGGGGAGGGTGGGCACAGCGGACCCGCGCCCTGCCGGCGCCCGAGGCTCCCGGGCCTGAACCCGCACCGGGGCGTGGCCCCGCCCGGCGCCGTCCACGTGGCGGACCGGACCCCCGTCGCGCCGCAGGCCACGGCAGGATGACCCCCGTGACCGTCATCGACATCCCCGGCTCCAAGTCCGTCACCGCCCGCGCGCTCTTCCTCGCCGCCGCCGCGGAGGGCACGACGACCCTCCTGCGCCCGCTCGTCTCCGACGACACCGAGGGTTTCGCCGAGGGCCTCGCCGCCCTCGGGTACGCGGTCCGCCGCGAGCAGGACGCCTGGCACATCGAGGGCCGTCCGGCCGGTCCGGGGACGGACGAGGCCGACGTGTACTGCCGTGACGGCGCCACCACCGCACGCTTCCTGCCGACCCTCGTCGCCGCCGGCCACGGCACGTACCGCTTCGACGCCTCCGCGCAGATGAGACGACGACCCCTCGCCCCCCTGACGACCGCGTTGCGCACCCTGGGTGTCGATCTGCGGCACGGGGAGAGGGACGGCCACCACCCGCTCTCCGTCCATGCCGCCGGGGTCAAGGGCGGGGCGCTCACCCTCGACGCCGGGCAGTCCTCCCAGTACCTGACCGCCCTCCTGATGCTGGGCCCGCTCACCGCCGAGGGCCTCGACATCACCGTCACGGACCTGGTCTCGGAGCCGTACGTCGAGATCACGCTCGCGATGATGCGGGCCTTCGGGGCCGAGGTCGCCCGGGAGGGGCGTACGTACCGGGTCGCCCCCACCGGCTACCGGGCACGGACGTACGGCATCGAGCCCGACGCCTCCACCGCCAGCTACTTCTTCGCCGCCGCGGCCCTCCAGCCGGGCCGCTCCGTCACCGTCCCCGGCCTCGGGACCGGCGCCCTCCAGGGCGACCTGGCCTTCGTCGACGTGCTGCGCCGCATGGGCGCCGACGTCGAGATCACCGACGGCGCCACCACGGTCCGCTCCACCGGGACCCTGCGCGGCCTCACCGTCAACATGCGGGACATCTCGGACACCATGCCGACCCTCGCCGCGATCGCGCCGTTCGCCGACGGCCCGGTCCGCATCGAGGACGTCGCCAACACCCGGGTCAAGGAGTGCGACCGGCTCGACGCCTGCGCCGAGAACCTCCGCCGCCTCGGCATCACCGTCGAGACCGGCCCCGACTGGATCGAGATCCACCCCGGCACCCCCACCGGACCCGTCGAGATCGCCACCCACGGCGACCACCGGATCGTCATGTCCTTCGCGGTCACGGCCCTCCGCGCCCGGGGGATCACCTTCGACGACCCCGGCTGCGTGAAGAAGACGTTCCCCGACTTCCACCGGGTGTTCGACACGTTCGTCCGCACCCCGTGAAGACCGCACGGTCTTTGCGGCAAGAATGGGGGGCATGAGCGACCGCCCCTCTCCTCTCGCCGATCCGCACATCGCCTTCGACGTGTCCGAAGGACGCCGGGACATCGTCGTCCTCGGCTCGACCGGGTCCATCGGCACCCAGGCCATCGACCTGGTGCTGCGCAACCCCGACCGCTTCCGGGTCACCGCCCTCGCCGCCTCCGGCGGCCGGATCGGGCTGCTCGCCGAGCAGGCGCACCGGCTGAAGGTCCGGACGGTCGCGGTCGCCCGCGAGGACGCGGTCGAGGAGCTGCGTACGGCCCTGAAGGCGCTGTACGGCTCCGAGCCCCTGCCCGAGCTCCTGGCGGGCCCGGACGCGGCCACCCAGGTCGCCGCCTCCCCGTGCCACACCGTCCTCAACGGCATCACCGGCTCCATCGGCCTCGCGCCCACCCTCGCCGCCCTCGAAGCGGGCCGCACCCTCGCCCTCGCCAACAAGGAGTCGCTGATCGTCGGCGGCCCCCTGGTGAAGGCGCTCGCCAAGCCGGGCCAGATCATCCCGGTCGACTCCGAGCACGCGGCCCTCTTCCAGGCGCTCGCCGCGGGCACCCGCGCCGACGTCCGCAAGCTGGTCGTCACGGCCTCCGGCGGCCCCTTCCGCGGCCGTACGCGCGAGCAGCTGGCCCACGTCACCCGCGAGGACGCGCTGGCCCACCCGACCTGGGCGATGGGCCCGGTCATCACGATCAACAGCGCGACCCTGGTCAACAAGGGCCTGGAGGTCATCGAGGCCCACCTGCTCTACGACATCCCGTTCGACCGCATCGAGGTCGTCGTCCACCCGCAGTCGTACGTCCACTCGATGGTCGAGTTCACGGACGGCTCCACGCTCGCCCAGGCCACCCCGCCGGACATGCGCGGCCCGATCGCCATCGGCATCGGCTGGCCCGAGCGGGTCCCGGACGCGGCCCCCGCCTTCGACTGGACCAAGGCCTCCACCTGGGAGTTCTTCCCGCTCGACACCGAGGCCTTCCCGTCCGTCGGCCTGGCCCGGCACGTGGGCGAACTCGGCGGCACCGCCCCCGCCGTCTTCAACGCCGCGAACGAGGAGTGCGTCGAGGCGTTTCTCGCCGGACGCCTGCCGTTCAACGGAATCATGGATACGGTCACTGCGGTCGTCACCGAGCACGGGCAGCCCGCCAAGGGAACTTCGCTCACGGTGTCGGACGTCCTCGAAGCGGAGACCTGGGCGCGCGCCCGGGCCCGAGAGCTCGCAGCGAAGGCAACAGCGGAGGCCCGCGCATGACCGAAATGCTCCTGTACGCCCTGGGCATCGTGCTGTTCGCCCTCGGCCTCCTCGTCTCCATCGCGTGGCACGAGCTCGGCCACCTCTCCACGGCCAAGCTCTTCGGCATCCGCGTGCCGCAGTACATGGTCGGCTTCGGCCCCACCATCTGGTCGAAGAAGCGCGGCGACACCGAGTACGGCATCAAGGCCATCCCGGCCGGCGGCTACATCCGCATGATCGGCATGTTCCCGCCCGGCGAGGACGGCAAGATCGAGGCCCGCTCCACCTCGCCCTGGCGCTCCATGATCGAGGACGCCCGCGAGGCCTCGTACGAGGAGCTGGAGCCCGGCGACGAGACGCGGCTGTTCTACACGCGCAAGCCGTGGAAGCGCGTGATCGTGATGTTCGCCGGACCGTTCATGAACCTGGTCCTGGCGGCGGCGCTGTTCTTCGGCTCGATGATGACGCTGGGGATGCAGAAGGCGACGACCGAGGTCGCAGGCGTCCAGAAGTGCGTCCTCAAGCTGAGCGACAAGCGCCAGGAGTGCCGGCCGGGCGACCCCGTCTCCCCGGCGTTCAAGGCGGGCCTCAAGGACGGCGACAAGATCGTCGCCCTCGACGGCCGGCCGGTCTCCGACTGGGACACCCTCTCCGACCGCATCCGCACCACCCTCGGCCCGGCCACCCTCACCGTCGAGCGCGACGGACAGCGGGTCGACCTCCACCCGAACCTCGTCACCAACATGGTCGAGAAGAAGGACGCCGACGGGAACGTCGTCCGGCCGGTCCAGTACGTGCCCGCCGGCTACCTCGGCTTCCAGCCGAAGGCGGAGGTCAGGGCGCTCACGTTCGGCGAGACCACCGAGGAGATGACCACCCTCCTGGAGAACGGCGTCCATTCGGTGATCGCCCTGCCCGGCAAGATCCCCGGTCTCTGGGACGCCACCTTCGGCGACGGCAAGCGCGCCGAGGACTCGCCCGTCGGAGTGCTGGGCGCCGCCCGGCTCACCGGCGAACTCATGACCGTCGACGCCCCGCCCGAGCGGATCCTCGTCATGTTCATGAACTTGCTGGTGTACTTCAACGTCTCGCTGTTCCTGTTCAACATGCTCCCGCTGCTGCCGCTCGACGGCGGTCACATCGCGGGCGCCCTGTGGGAGTCCGTCCGCCGTCACGCGGCCCGGATCTTCAAGCGCCCCGACCCCGGCCCGTTCGACGTGGCCAAGCTGATGCCCGCCGCCTACGTGGTGGCCGGTGTCTTCGTCTGCTTCACGCTGCTCGTCCTCGCCGCCGACATCGTCAACCCGGTGAAACTGACGTAGCCCGCAGGGGGGCCGGACCCGGTGGTGTCCGGCCCCCCGCCCCCGGGGCGGTAACCTCGGAACCCTGAGCCCGCCGACGCACAACCTTGAGGTTGCACTTCAGATGACCGCGATTTCTCTCGGTATCCCGACCGTTCCGACCCGGCTCGCCGAGCGGCGCAAGAGCCGCCAGATCCAGGTCGGCAGCGTGGCCGTCGGCGGTGACGCGCCCGTCTCCGTCCAGTCGATGACGACGACCCGCACCTCCGACATCGGCGCCACGCTCCAGCAGATCGCCGAGCTGACCGCCTCCGGCTGCCAGATCGTGCGCGTGGCCTGCCCGACCCAGGACGACGCCGACGCGCTCGCGACGATCGCCCGGAAGTCCTCCATCCCGGTCATCGCCGACATCCACTTCCAGCCGAAGTACGTCTTCGCCGCGATCGACGCCGGCTGCGCGGCCGTCCGCGTCAACCCGGGCAACATCAAGCAGTTCGACGACAAGGTCAAGGAGATCGCCAAGGCGGCCTCCGACGCCGGCACCCCGATCCGGATCGGCGTCAACGCCGGCTCGCTCGACGCCCGCCTGCTGAAGAAGTACGGCAGGGCCACCCCCGAGGCGCTCGTCGAGTCCGCCCTCTGGGAGGCCTCCCTCTTCGAGGAGCACGGTTTCCGCGACATCAAGATCTCGGTCAAGCACAACGACCCGGTCGTCATGGTCGAGGCCTACCGCCAGCTCGCCGCCCAGTGCGACTACCCGCTGCACCTCGGCGTCACCGAAGCCGGTCCGGCCTTCCAGGGCACCATCAAGTCGGCCGTCGCCTTCGGTGCCCTGCTCTCCCAGGGCATCGGCGACACCATCCGCGTCTCGCTCTCCGCGCCGCCGGCCGAGGAGATCAAGGTCGGCATGCAGATCCTGGAGTCGCTGAACCTGCGCCAGCGCCGCCTGGAGATCGTCTCCTGCCCGTCCTGCGGCCGCGCCCAGGTCGACGTCTACAAGCTCGCCGAGGAGGTCACCGCCGGCCTCGACGGCATGACCGTCCCGCTGCGCGTCGCCGTCATGGGCTGCGTCGTCAACGGCCCCGGCGAGGCCCGCGAGGCCGACCTCGGCGTCGCCTCCGGCAACGGCAAGGGCCAGATCTTCGTCAAGGGCGAGGTCATCAAGACCGTCCCCGAGTCGAAGATCGTCGAGACCCTCATCGAGGAGGCGCTCAAGATCGCCGAGCAGATGGAGAAGGACGGCGTCGCCAGCGGCGAGCCGACGGTCGCGATCGCGGGCTGACCCCGCCGGAGCGTTTCGCCGAGCCCCTCCACC
>NZ_MWIG01000167.1:0-10503 GCF_002156145.1 Streptomyces sp. NRRL B-24572
CAAGAGAACGGCGGTCGCGCACAGGGCGGCGGCCAGCGCGACCGCCGTTCTCTTGCGTATCACGGGGGGTGCTCCCTGGAGGTACGGGAAGAGAGGGCCGCCCCGGCGGGGCGGCCCTTGCGTGAGGGGAGGCTCAGTTGCGGAAGGTGTCGTTCAGGACGATCTGCCCCGAGGCGGGGACGGTCGCGGTGCGGTTGGCGCCGGACTCCCAGGTCACGTTTCCGGCCGCGTCCTTGCGTATGTACTTGTACTCGAAGGACGTTCCGGCGGGCAGGGAGACCGTCAGCTTCCAGACGGGGTACGCGGCCGGGTCGAGCTTGAGGGCGGAGGCAGGGGCCCAGTTGCCGAGCTCGGCGCGGTTGCCGGTGACGTAGATGTTCTGGCCGGTGACCGTGGTGGCGTTCACGTTGAAGGAGGCGCCGGCGGCGACGGGCTGGGTGCCGCAGGTCATGGCCCCGGTGTGCAGGGCGAGGGCGGTGTTCGCGGCGAGGGTGGCCGTGAACTGGCCGGAGGAGTTGACCGTGACGGCGGTGTTCGACTGCACGTCGCAGTAGGTGCCGGCGGGCAGGGAGGTCTGGAAGGTGCGGGTGAGGGCGGAGGACTCGTGGTTGATCGCCACGTACGCCTTGGATCCGCGGCCGAACGCGATCGCGTTGTTGCCGTTGTCCCACCAGTCGGTGACGGCCTGCCCGCGGGCGGTGTTGCGGAAGGCCACCATGGAGGAGATCTCGCGCCAGGCGTGCTGGCACTTCCAGCCGTCGCTGTAGCAGGCGTTCACCTGGTGGTTGTTGGGGGCGCCGGCGTCCTTGTCGGTCCACTCGTAGCCGGAGTGGACGTCCGGGGAGCCGTAGGGCCAGGCGAGCATGAAGACGGAGGCGAGGGTGTAGTTCGCGCCGTCCTTGTAGTTGAGGGTGTCGCCGCCGCGCTCGGTGTCGTGGTTGTCGACGAAGACGCCGGACTGGCCGGACGGCATGTAGCCCCAGGCCTCGCCGAAGTTCTTGAGGTAGGCGAGCTTCTCGTTCTGCAGGACCCTCTTGAGGTCACGGGCGTAGCGGAACTCCTGGACGTCGCCGTTGCCGAGGTACTCGCTCGGGGAGACGGCCTCGCCGGCGCCGTAGATGGCCTCCTGCTTCCAGTAGACGGAAGGATTCGTCAGCCGGGACTTGATGTTCGCGAGGTCGGCGGCCGGCATGTGCTTGGCGGCGTCCACGCGGAAGCCGTCGACGCCGAGCGACAGCAGGTCGTTCATGTACCCGGCTATCCGGCCGCGGACGTAGTCCTCGCCGGTGTCGAGGTCGGGGAGCTGGACCAGTTCGCAGTTCTGGACGTTGGCGCGGTCCTGGTAGTTGGAGATGGTGGAGCGGCAGTCGTCCATGTCCGCACCGGAGTAGAGGCCCGGGTAGTCGTACTTGGAGAACGAGGTCCCGCCCGTTCCCGTGCCCGAGGCGTTCGCCATGTGGTTGATGACGGAGTCGGCGACGACCTTCACGCCGGCGGCGTGGCAGGTGTCGACCATGCTCTTGAAGGCGGCGCGGTCGCCGAGCGGGCCGGCGATCTTGTAGCTGACCGGCTGGTAGGCGGTCCACCACTGGGGGCCCTGGATGCGCTCCTGGGGCGGGGAGACCTGCACGTAGCCGTAGCCGGCGGGGCCGAGCTGGTCGGTGCACGCCTTGGCCACCGAGGCGAAGTTCCATTCGAACATCACCGCGGTGACGTCCTTCTCGCCGGGCGGGGCGGCCTGCGCCGGGGCGTTGCCCGTGACGGCCACAGCGGCTCCCGCCACGAGGGCGAGTGCAGCGGCCACGGTCTTTCTGGCCATGCTTCCTCCTGCTGACTTCGCTGTCGCAAGAAGTTGCCGAAAAGTTCAGCAACTGTTTTCAGCCGTGACCGTACGAGTGCCCCGGCGCCCGGTCAACCCTCCGGACACCCCGACGCAACTTGTTACGAAAGGACTTGCGGAAGCCGGCCGGGCGGCTGCGCGGTGGAACCGCGCACCACCAGCTCCGGCTGGAAGACGAACTCCGTGCGCTGCACCGGGTTCCCCTCGATCTCCTCGAGGAGCGCGCCGACGGCCGCCGTCGCCATGGCCTGCACGGGCTGGCGGACGGTGGAGAGCGGCGGGCTGGTGAAGGCGATGAGCGGGGAGTCGTCGAAGCCGACGACGGACACGTCGCCGGGCACGTCGAGGCCGCGGGCGCGGACGGCCCGGATCACGCCGAGCGCCATCAGGTCGGAGCCGCAGACGATGCCCGTGCAGCCCTCGCGGAGCAGGATCTCGGCGGCCGCGTGCCCGCCCTCGACGCCGAAGAGCGTGGGCCTGATGAACCGTTCGGCCTCGGTGCGGTCGACGCCGAGGAGCTCGTACAGCTCGGCGGTGAAGCCCTCGGCCTTGCGGCGCGAGGGGACGTACCGGGTGGGGCCGATGGCGAGGCCGATCCGCTCGTGGCCGAGCTCGACCAGGTGCCGGACGGCCATCCGGGCCGCCGCCCGGTCGTCCGGGGAGACGAAGTTGGCGTCGATGTGCTCGTTGTAGCCGTTGATGAGGACGTACGGGACGCCCCGGTCCGACAGCCGGGCGTAGCGGGCGGGGTCGGCGGTGGCGTCGGCGTGCAGCCCGGAGAGGAAGACGATGCCGGCCACCCCGCGCTCCACGAGCTGTTCGACGAGCTCGTCCTCGGTGGCGCCGCCGGGCATCTGGGTGCAGAGCACCGGGGTGTAGCCGTGCCCGGCGAGGACCTGTTCGACGACCTGCGCGAAGGCCGGGAAGATCGGGTTGGTCAGCTCGGGCACGACGAGCCCGACGAGGCCCGCGCTGCGGCGTTTGAGCCGTACGGGACGCTCGTAGCCGAGCACGTCGAGCGCCGCGAGCACCTTGTGCCGGGTCGCGCCGGCCACCCCCGCCTTGCCGTTGAGGACGCGGCTGACGGTGGCCTCGCTGACCCCGGACTGGGCCGCGATGTCCGCGAGCCGCGGGGCGCCGTTCCCGGCGCCCCGCGGCAGGGGGATCGTCACACCGCCCACCAGACGGTGGTGTCGGCGGGCAGCTCCACCGTCCCCTCCACGGCGGAGCCGCCCACCTCCTCGTTGGAGAGGAGATACCGGCCGGGCAGCGGGACGGTGATGGCCCGGCCGGTGGTGTTGGCGGTGCAGACGAAGCCGTCGCGGCGGAAGGAGAGCACACCCTCGGGTGCCTCCAGCCACTCGACGGCGTCGCCCGCACCGAGTTCGGGGCGCTCGCGCCGGACGGCGAGGGCGCTGCGGTAGAGCTCCAGGGTGGAGCCGGGGTCGCCGGTCTGCGCCTCGACGCTCAGGGCGCCCCAGGTCGCGGGCTGCGGCAGCCAGGAGCCGCCGTCGCCGAAGCCGTACGAGGAGCCCTCGACGGTCCACGGGATCGGCACGCGGCAGCCGTCGCGGAAGCCGTCCTGGCCGCTGGCCCGCCAGAACGACGGGTCCTGGCGGACCTCGTCGGGCAGGTCGGTGACGTCCGGGAGGCCGAGCTCCTCGCCCTGGTAGACGTAGGCGGAGCCGGGCAGGGCCAGCATGAGGAGGGTCGCGGCGCGGGCGCGGCGCAGGCCGAGCTCGCGGTCGCCGGCCTCGCGGAGCTGGGTGCCGAGGCCCGCCGGGTTGGCGAAGCGGGTGGCGTGCCGGGTGACGTCGTGGTTGGACAGCACCCAGGTGGTGGGGGCGCCGACCGGGCGCATCGCGTCGAGGGAGGCGTCGATGACGGCGCGGAGCTCGGCGGCGTCCCAGTGGGTGCCCAGGTACTGGAAGTTGAAGGCCTGGTGCATCTCGTCGGGGCGCACGTAGTTGGCGGTGCGGTCGACGGTGGGGGTCCAGGCCTCGGCGACGAGGATGCGCTCCCCGTCGTACTCGGCGAGGATCCGCCGCCAGGAGCGGTAGATCTCGTGGACGCCGTCCTGGTCGAAGAAGGGCATGACGTCGTTGCCGAGCAGCTTCAGCTGGTCGTGGGCGCCGATGTCCGGGAGGCCGGCGGCCTTGACGAGGCCGTGGGCGACGTCGACGCGGAAGCCGTCGACGCCCATGTCGAGCCAGAAGCGCAGGATGGAGCGGAACTCGTCGCGGACGGCGGGGTGTTCCCAGTTGAAGTCGGGCTGCTCCGGGGCGAAGAGGTGGAGGTACCAGTCGCCGGGGGTGCCGTCCGGGTTCTCCGTACGGGTCCAGGCGGGGCCGCCGAAGATGGACTCCCAGTCGTTGGGCGGGAGTTCGCCGTTCTCGCCCTGGCCGGGGCGGAAGTGGTAGCGCTCGCGGAGCACCGAGCCGGGGCCCTCGCGCAGGGCGCGCTGGAACCACTCGTGCTGGTCGGAGGAGTGGTTGGGGACCAGGTCGACGATGATGCGCAGGCCCAGTTCGTGGGCCTCGCGGATCAGGGCGTCGGCGTCGAGGAGCGAGCCGAACATGGGGTCGATGGCCCGGTAGTCGGCGACGTCGTAGCCGGCGTCGGCCTGCGGGGAGGCGTAGAACGGGGAGAGCCAGACGGCGTCGACGCCGAGCTCCTTGAGGTACGGCAGCCGGCTGCGGATGCCCTCCAGGTCGCCCATGCCGTCGCCGTTGCCGTCGGCGAAGGAGCGCGGGTAGACCTGGTAGATCACCGCGTCTCTCCACCAGCCCGTGTGCGTGCCGGTGGTCGGGGCGGCGGCGGGGGTGGCGAGGTGCTGGGTCATGTCTTCCTTGGGTCGTAAGGACATGGGGAGGGGTGCGGCCGGACGCAGCCGGGGTCAGCCCTTGACGGCGCCGGCGGACATGCCGGTGACGAGGTGGCGCTGGGCGAAGAGGAACACCAGGGCGGCGGGGACGGCGATGAGCACGGAGGCCGCGGACATCGGGCCCCACTGGGCGCCGTACTGGTTGACGAACTTCTGGAGTCCGCCGGCGAGCGTGAGGTTCTCGTCGCCGACCATGAAGGCGGAGGCGTAGGCGACCTCGCCCCAGGCGGTGATGAAGGAGTAGAAGGCGGTGACGGCGATGCCCGGCTTGGCGAGCGGCAGGATGAGCCGCCAGAAGGTGCCGAAGGGGGTGAGGCCGTCGACGTAGCCGGACTCGTCGATCTCGCGCGGGATGGTGTCGAAGAAGCCCTTCATCATCCAGGCGCAGAACGGGACGGCGATGGTCAGGTACGTGATGACCAGGCCGACCGGCTGGTTGAGCAGGCCCATCGACGCCATGATGTTGTAGATCGGCACGATCAGGACGGCGACCGGGAACATCTGGGTGACGAGCAGCGTCCACATCAGGCCGCGCTTGCCGGGGAACCGGAAGCGGCTGACGGCGTAGCCCGTGGTGGCGGAGATGAACACGCCGACGACGGTGGTGAGTCCCGCGACGAGCAGCGAGTTGCCGAACCAGGTGAGGAACGGGGTGTCGTTCAGCAGGTTCGTGTAGTTCTCGAACGTCGTCTCTTTGAAGAAGTCCGTGGTGGTGGCGAACTTCGCGGGCTTCAGCGAGGTCAGCAGCACCCACAGGACCGGGAAGACGGCGATCACGGACGCCACGATCAGCGTGACGTGCAGGCCGACCGAGGCGAGCGGGGAGCGACGCCCCCGGACCGGGGTGTTCAGGGCCTGGGGGGTGGGGGTCGTGGTGGTCACCAGACTTCTCCCTGCTTGCGGAGGACGCGCTGGTAGAACGCGGCGAAGACCATCAGGAGGACCAGGATGAGCACGCCCCACGTGGACGACTGGGCGAAGTCGCGCGGGCTGACCTCGAAGGAGAACTTGTAGGCCTGGGTGACGAGGATCTGGGTGGCCTCGCCGGGCCCGCCCCGGGTGAGCAGGAAGATCACCGGGAACATGTTGAAGGTCCAGATGGTGCTCAGCAGGATCACGGTGGTGCTGACGGAGCGCAGCCCCGGCATGGTGATGTGCCGGAAGCGCTGCCAGGGGTTGGCGCCGTCCATCTCGGCGGCCTCGTACAGCTCGCCGGGGATGGACTGGAGTCCGCCGAGGAGGGCGACCATCATGAACGGCACGCCGAGCCAGACGTTGGTCGCGATGACCGAGAGCTTGGCCCAGGTGGGGTCGTTGAGCCACGGGACGGCGTCGATGCCGCCGCCCGCGAGGACCTTGTTGAGCAGGCCGTTGTCCTGGTTGTAGAGGAAGCGCCAGGCGAAGACGGAGACGAAGCCGGGCACGGCCCAGGGCAGGATCAGCAGCAGCCGGTAGACGGAGCGGCCGGCGATCTTCCGGTTCAGGATGTTGGCGAGGCCGAGACCGAGGGCGAAGGTCAGGGCCACGCAGGACACGGTCCAGACGATCGTCCAGCCGAGGGTCCCGAGGAACTGGCTGCCGGTGAGCGCGTCGGTGTAGTTGTCCAGACCGACGAACTCGTAGGTGGCCGGGATCTGGTTGACACCGATCGACCGCGCGACGTTCCGCTCGTTGGCGTCGGTCAGCGACAGGTAGATGCCGCGGACCAGCGGGTAGCCGATGATCACGGCGATCACCACGGTCACCGGGGCGACCATCGCCCAGGCGTACCAGTGGGTGGAGAGGGAGCGCTTCGCCGCGCCCCGCGACTTGCCAGTTCCGCGGCTCCGGCCGCGGGCGACGTCGTCGCCCGCGGCCTTCGCCACCGACTGGCCGGTGGTGTCCACGGCCATCAGCCGGCCTGCCTTCCTGTTACTTCCAGTCCTTCAGGAGCTTGCGGTAGCCGTCGCCGACCGTCTTGGCTCCCTTCTCCGGGGTGGTCTGACCGGTCAGGACCTTGGTGTACTCGGTGACGAGCGGCGCGAAGAGGCTGCCGGTCTCCGGGATCCAGGGGCGCTCGACGGCCTTGTCGACGACCGGCTTGAAGAAGGCGATCTGCTCGTTCAGCGCGACGTCCGACTTGAGGTAGACCGACTCACGGGTGGGGAGGAGGCTGAGCTCCTTGGAGATCTTCGCCTGGGTCTCGGCCGAGGTCATGTACTCGGCGAAGGCGTAGGAGGCGTCGAGGTTCTTGGAGCCCGCGTAGACGGCGAGGTTGTGGCCGCCCTGCGGGGCGCCCTGGCCGGCCGAGCCGGCCGGGACCGGGGCGATGCCCAGGTTGGCCTTGTCGGCGAACTCCTTGCCGGCGTAGGTGTCGGCGACGGCCCACGGGCCGTTGATCATCATGGCGACCTTGCCTTCCTTGAAGGCGGTCTGCATGTTGTTCCAGCCGTCGGTCGCGTCCGTCTTGGCCGCGCCGGAGTCCACCAGGTCCTTGACGACCTTGAAGGCCTTCACGCCGGCCGGGCCGTCGATGGTGACCTTCTTGTTCGGGGCGTCGACCAGGTCGCCGCCCTCGCCGTACAGGAAGGAGAGGAACCAGTAGGCGTCGTCGCCGCGCAGGTACAGGCCGGTCTTGCCGGTCTTCTGCTTGATCTTGGCGGAGACGGCCTTGAGCTGGTCGACGGTCTTGGGGACCTCGACACCGGCCTCCTTGAAGATCTTCTTGTTGTAGAAGATGCCCATGGAGTCGATGACCTGCGGGACGGCGTAGGTCTTGCCCTTGTACTTGGTGGAGGCCGCGGCCTGCTTGAGGAAGTCGTCCTGGTTCTTGAGGGCGGCGGTGCCGTCCAGCGGGGCGAGGTAGCCGAGGTCGGCGAACTCGGGGGTCCAGGCGACCTCGGAGCGGATGACGTCGGGCGCGCCGGAGCCGGACTGCGCGGCGTTCTTGAACTTGTTCTGCGCCTCGCCGAAGGGCACGTTCACGTACTTGACGGTGACCTTGGGGTGCGCCTTGGTGAAGTCCTCGGCGACCTTCTTGAAGACCTTGTCCTCGGAGCCGACCGTGGAGGTGTCCCACCAGGTCACGGTGCCGGAGAGCTCGCCCGAGCCCTTCGAACCGCTGGAACCGCTGTCGCTGCCGCCGCACGCCGCCAGGGTCACGCCCAGGGCCGCGACCAGCGCGGTAGCCGCTATGCCACGCCGCATGTGAACTCCTTCGATGATCCCGGGGGTGACGAGGGGCTGGAACCTTCCTCATGCGACCGCTCCCTCGCGGCGCTCCGGGTTGCCAGGAACGTAACAGGGATGAAAACGCGCCGAAAGACCTTGCGAGAACTTTCTGCAAGACCCGGCGATCGTTACATTCGCGTGTCCCGAAGGTTGCCGAAGGATCGCTTGACAGGGGCGACCGAACCCTTTTCCCGCCCGAATCCCCCCGCAAGCCGCCCGCAAGGACTGCAAGAGCTTGCGCAAGAGGCCTGCCGTGACGGTACTTGGGGTGGCAGTGGGCAATACGCCCCGTGACCGGTACAGTCCACGTTCATGACCGCGCGGCTCTCAGACATCGCAGCCCAGGCGGGGGTCAGTGAGGCCACAGTCAGCCGCGTGCTCAACGGCAAGCCGGGCGTGGCCGCCGCCACCCGCGAGTCCGTCCTTGCCGCGCTCGACGTGCTCGGCTACGAGCGGCCCGTACGGCTGCGCCAGCGCAGCGCGGGGCTCGTCGGCCTCATCACCCCGGAGCTGGACAACCCGATCTTCCCCGCCCTCGCCCAGGTCATCGGGCAGGCCCTGACCCGGCAGGGGTACACGCCGGTCCTCGCCACCCAGACCCCCGGCGGGTCCACCGAGGACGAGCTCACCGACATGCTGGTGGAGCGGGGCGTCGCCGGCATCATCTTCGTCTCCGGCCTGCACGCCGACACCACCGCCGACATGACGCGCTACGACCAGCTGCGCGGCAAGGGCGTCCCGTACGTCCTCCTCAACGGCTTCTCCCCCAAGGTCCAGGCGCCGTTCGTCTCGCCCGACGACCGGGCGGCGATGCGTCTTGCCGTGACGCACCTGGCCGCGCTCGGCCACACCCGGATCGGTCTGGCCGTCGGCCCGAAGCGCTTCGTGCCGGTGCTGCGCAAGATAGAGGGCTTCAAGGAGGGCATGCGGGAGCGGCTCGGTCTCTCCCCGGAGGAGTCCGAGGCGCTGATCCAGCACTCCCTCTACACCCTGGAGGGCGGCCAGGCCGCGGCCGGGGCGCTGATCTCCCGCGGCTGCACGGCGGTCGTCTGCGCGAGCGACATGATGGCGCTCGGCGCGATCCGGGCGGCCCGGCAGCAGGGCCTCGACGTCCCCCGGGACGTCTCGGTCGTCGGCTTCGACGACTCTCCGCTCATAGCGTTCACCGATCCGCCGCTGACCACGATCCGGCAGCCGGTGCAGGCGATGGGACAGGCCGCGGTCCGCGCGCTCCTGGAGGAGGTGGGGGGCACCCCCGCCCCGCACTCCGAGTTCGTCTTCATGCCTGAGCTGGTCGTTCGCGGTTCGACCGCATCGGCTCCGGCGTCCTCCCGCACTCCTTCCTGAGGTGGAGCGGGTGCACCCGGAACCCGACCGAGGGATGATCGGTCGAGGGAAGGGGATCTGGCAGACTCTCTCGCTATGGGTGAAACGACCGTGAAGAGCTTGGACAGCCGGACGACCCCGTCGTCACCCATCGTGGCCGACGAGGGCCGGTTCGCGCGGCTGCGCGCACACACGCCCCGGCGCCCGACGATCTGGTTCGAGATCGTGCTCATCGCGGTGAGTTACTGGGTGTACTCGCTCACGCGCAACGCGGTGCCGGAGCAGAAGGCCGAGGCGCTCAGGAACGCCGACTGGATCTGGAAGACCGAGCAGTCCCTCGGCCTCGCCTTCGAGCACGCCGTCAACCACGCCGTGAACTCGGTGACGTGGCTGATCGTCTCGATGAACTACTACTACGCCACGCTGCACTTCGTCGTGACCATCGGTGTGCTCGTGTGGCTGTACCGATGGCATCCGGGCCGTTACGCGGCGTTCCGCACGGTCCTGTTCGCCACCACCGCCGTGGCCCTGGTCGGTTACTACCTGTACCCGCTCGCGCCGCCCCGGCTCATGGACGGCCAGAACTTCGTCGACACCGTGCTGGTCCACCACACCTGGGGCTCGATGGCCTCGGGCAACCTCAAGCACGTGTCGAACCAGTACGCGGCGATGCCGTCGATGCACATCGGCTGGTCGCTCTGGTGCGGGGTGACCATCTTCCTGCTCGCCCGGGCGCCCTGGGCGAAGATCCTCGGCCTGCTCTACCCGACGGCGACCCTCGTCGTCATCGTCTCCACCGCCAACCACTTCTGGATGGACGCGGTCGGCGGCATGCTCTGCCTCTGCTTCGGCTTCGCCGTCTCCTACTTCTGGTACGGCTCCCGCCCGCACCGGCTGCCGAAGCTGGTGGAGCCGGCGGCGTCGACCCCGCGGCGGAGCGGTCCGCCCCCGGTGGCGGGGACGGACCGCGAGAAGGAAGCGGCCGAGGAGCCGGTCAGCTCCGGTAAGTGATCCGGCCGCCCGCGACCGTCAGCCGGACCGGGGCCCCGGCCGTCTCGTCCGCCGGGGCCTCCACCGGGTCCACGGCGAAGGCGGCGAGGTCGGCCCGGAAGCCCGGGGCGATCCGGCCCGCGACCGTCTCCTCCCCCGCGGCGACCGCCGCGTGCGTGGTCATCCCCTCCAGGGCCATCAGGCCGGTGAGCCCGTGGCGGGCCGAGGCCGCGCCGCGCGGGGCCCGCGCGGT
>NZ_MWIG01000168.1:0-10203 GCF_002156145.1 Streptomyces sp. NRRL B-24572
CGGCAGCCACGGGTGCCGGGAGTCGGGGGCCACCAGCCAGCGGGGCCCGGAGGAGCCGGACGGCACGAGCGGCGGCACGGTCACCGCGTCCCCGAGCCCATGGCAGAGCGGCCGGGGAACGGAGTCCCCCCACTCCTCCCAGTCGAGCAGCGCCGGCAGCCGCTGGGCCGTCCCCGGCGCGGCGAACAGCATCATCCGGCCCCGGTGCACCGCGACGGGCCCCGAGCCCGGGCCCTCCTCCCACAGCCGGTCCAGCATCCGGCGCCCGAAGACCGGGTCCACGTTGACGACGTCGAAGACCGTTCCGCAGGGCAGCGCCGCCGGGGAGGCGGGCCGGGACTCCCAGCGGGTCAGCGCGGCCCCGTCGCGGCCCCCGGCGGCCGAGGCGAGCCAGGCGGCCCCGTCGGCGGTCACCCGGGCCGTCTGGTGCCGTCCCTCGTCGCTCTCCCGGAGGAACCGGAAGATGTCGTGCGGGGTCTCGTCGCGCAGCCAGGTCGTCATGGATCCAGGTCTACCGGGCGTGACACGGCGATTGCCGAGGGTTCCCGGAATCCCGGACAGGAGGGGTGGGCGAGGAGTATCGTGCCCCCTCGGCATATGCCAGGGGGGCTTTTTCGGTCAGGTGTACGTCTCCGAGCCACGCGAACCGGCCAGGGAGCCGGGCACCCACCGGTTCGGGCACCCACCAGTTCGGGCACCTGCCGGTTCGGGCACCCACCCGTCCGGCCCCCGGGCTCAGTCCTCCGACGGGCGACCGTTCGTCCGGATCAGGTCGCGGCCGAACTCGATCATCTTCCGGGCGTAGTCCTCGGTCCACTCCGCCCGCTCGGCGACGTCCGCCGGCGTCAGCCGGTCGAACCGGCGCGGATCCGCGAGCTGCGCGGCCGCGATCGCCTGGAACTCGGTCGCGCGGTCCGTCGCCGCCCGGAAGGCGAGCGTCAGCTCCGTCGCCCGGGACAGCAGCTCGCGGGGGTCCTCTATCGACTCCAGGTCGAAGAAGTGCTCCGGATCGGCGGTCGCCTCGGCAGGCTCGAAGATCAGCGGTGCCGGCCGAAGCCGCCGCTGTGCGCTCCGCTCCGCGGGTTCCGCCATCGTCCTTCTCCTCCTCGCACAGGCACGGCCCGGAAACCCGGGCCGTCTTCCATTCTCCCGCGCCCCGCAAGAGCGCGAACCTCGACCCGTACGCCCCTCACGGCCTCCCGGGCCCCCGTTTGGGACCGGCGCACGGTGTCCGGGCTCACGGTGTCCAGGCCACCCGGTGTTCCTCCAGGTGGGAGAGGACCGCGTGGTTCGCCTCCCAGCCGTCCGGGAACGAGACCGCGACGCCCAGCTGCACCGGATCCGTCGACGGGTGCTCGTCGAGGAGCTCCGCCACGCCCGCGCGGCACACCACGATGCACGCGTGCCGGTGCCGGGAGGCCAGCACGCACAGGCGGCCCGTCTCCAGGTGGAAGGCGGTCGCGTCCGGGCGGCCCGACAGCGGGTGGAGGACGACCGTCACGTCGTACTCGCGGCCCTGGAGCCGGTTCGCGGTGTCCACCGTCACGCCCGTCACGCCCAGCTCCGCGAGCGCCGCCCGTACCGCCGCCGCCTGGTCGCGGTGGGCGGTGCCGACGGCGATCCGGTCCGGGGTGAGCGGCACCGGGGTCTCCGAGCGTTCCGAGACCGCCGCGCCGCCCCGGTCCAGGAGCCGGCGCACGACCAGGGCGATCGCGCCGACCGCCTCGGGGTCGGTGCGCGGGGTGTGCCGGGCGGGGAGTTCGAGCAGGCCCCAGCCGGACCCGGCCGCCTCGTCGAGGACCCGGTCAGGGCCCGAGCCGTCCGAGGCGACGCCGAAGGACAGTTTCCGGTCGCCGTGCCCGGTGCCGCTGCGGAACGGCGTGTACGGGTAGAAGGCGTCCGACACCAGCGGCGCCGCCGACGCGGGCAGCCGCCAGGAGACCGGGAGGCGGTGCTGCGGCAGCTCCGGGTTGTGGGCCAGGAGGGTGGAGACGGCGGACGCCGACGGGTCGTACGAGAGCCCCGCCCACTGGTCCGCCCCGACCACCGAGAACGGGTCCAGCTGCCCCGGGTCGCCGACGAACAGCGCCCGCTCGAAGAGCCCCGCCACCGCGAGCAGCGCGTCCGAGCGCATCTGGTACGCCTCGTCGACGATCGCGTGCGCCCACGGCTCCACGTTCTTCACGTGTCCCCACTTGGCGGCCGTCGACAGGACGACCGGCAGCCCGGTCAGCTCGCCCGCCTTCGCCGACTTCCGTACGTTCGCCAGGTCGTCGAGCGCCTTGTCGTACGGGTCGGAGTCGTTCGAGTGCAACCGGCCCACCTCGAGGTCCGGCTCCTTCTCGGCGAGCCGCAGCACCAGGTCGTCCACCTGCGCGTTCGTCTGGGCGACCACCATCAGGGGGCGCCCGGCGGCGGCCAGTTCGAGGGCGGCCCTGACCACGAGCGTCGACTTCCCGGCACCCGGCGGGGAGTTGACGACGACGCCGCGCGCGGTGCCGTGCAGGGTGTCCGCCAGGATGTCGGAGGTCGCGCGGGCGGCCTCCGCCGACGGGTCGAAGATCTCGGGGCTCACAGCACGTCCTCGGGGGTCACGGCGTCGGGCAGTTCCACGGCGTCCGTCCGCGGCGGGCCGCCGTGCGTCCAGGGCGTCTCCTCCGGCTCCGGCAGCTTCGGCCCGACCCGCTGGTCGTGCTCGAACAGCGTCCAGGCGATCCGCTCGCCCTTCTCCGGCACCGAGCCCTCCGCCGGCTCCTTGGAGCGTCCCATCCGGTCCAGGATCCGCAGCAGCAGCGAGCCGTCCTCCTCGTACCGCACGAACTCGGCCGTCTGCGGCTTGCCGTCGAGCGAGCGGTACACCTTCACCTTCTCGCCCAGGTGCGGCCGGTCGTCCGTGCGGACCGTGACGAGCGGGCGCGGCGCGGGCCGCTTCGACTCCGTCCACGCCATCGTCACCTCGACCACCTCGGCCGTGAACGCCTCGCCCGCGAGCCGCCGCCCCGCCAGGACCAGCGGGTCGTCGAGGGCCTCCTGCGCCTCCAGTTGGCCCTGCGCCTGCTCGCGGGCGGCGAGCTTCTGCGCGGCCGTGACGGCGTCGTCCCGGCGCGGCTGCGGCGGCTCGCCGGCCGCGACCCGGTCGCGGTGGCCGGTGAAGGACCAGCGGTCGCGGGTCCAGCGGTCCTCGACCCTGGCGCCCTCGGGCAGTTCACGGAGCAGGCCGATCGCCTGCCAGACCGCGTACCAGGTCGGCTTCAGCTGGGAGACGATCAGGCGGCGCAGCTCCCGCTCGGCGGCATGCAGTTCGCCGAGGCCGCTGTCCGCCGCCTCGCCGTCCTCGGCAGCGCCGAGCGCCTGCCGGGCCCGGTCGTAGCGCTCGATCGCGGGCGCCAGGAGCTGGTTGTCGAAGGCCGGATCGGTGGCGGGACCGGCCGGCGGGCACAGCAACTGCCCCTGGGCGTCCCGGCCGACCTCGGCGCGGAGCGCCCCCTCCGGGCCGGATTCGCCGTCCCGGGGGTCGATCCAGGCGAGCAGCGCCCCCAAGTGCTGGTCCTCGAGGGAGGACTGGCCGGTCGCCCAGTGCCGGTTGAGGAGGTCGGTCGCCGCGAGGAGCAGCGAGGAGCCGGGCACCCGGGCCCGCTCGCCGAAGTGCGTCAGCCAGCGCCCGAGCAGCGGCACCCGCGGCGGCGCGGGGAACGGCGTCTCCGGGTCCTGCTCGGCCGTCCGCCGGAACCGCGTGGACCGCCCGAGCAGCCGTACGTACTCGATGCCGGCCCGGCTCGGCACGATCAGCTGCGGCGCGTCGGCGCACAGCTCGACCTCGACCTTCACCTTCTTGCCGGTCTCGGGGTCGGTCTCGCTCCTCTCCGCCGCCTCGACGACGTCCGTGAACGAGTCGATGTACGGCAGGACCTCCTCGGCCAGGTCGGCGAGGAACGCGAACCGCAGGTCGCGGTCCCGGGGCTGCGGCACCACGAGGAGCCGGGGCTCCTCCGGGTCGGTGCCGACGAGCGCGCCCAGCGGCGCGCCCGCCTCACCGGCGGTCGTCAGCGGTACGAGGACCAGCGGCCGCTCCGAAAGCCGCCGGTGCCGGACGGTCGCGAGCGGCTGCGCCCGGCCCGACCCGACGGCCTCCATCCGGGCGAGCGTGGAGATCAACGACATGCCAGGGCCTCCCGGGGAGCGGCACAGGTACGCGGGCTCAGCAGGGGCATTCGACGGCCTCCCTCGGAGCGCGCGCGGGCGCCGACGCCAGCGCCTCCTCGCGCAGCGCCCGCGCCCTTCTGAGCGCCGCCACGGCCGGGTCCTCCGGGTCGCCCTCCTCACCGCGCGCCGCCGCCAGGACCGCGCCCACCGTCGTCAGGCCGCCCAGCTCGCCCCGTACCGGACGGCCCAGGGTCTCCACCGCGCCCGCCTCACGGGAACGCGCCCGGCAGTGGAAGGCCAGCTCGCAGGCGGCCAGGCACTCCGGCGCGTACTGGTGGGGCACGCACTCCACGGCCGCCGTCAGCTCCTCCGCCGTCCGCCCCACCACGTCGAAGCTGATGCCCTCGGGCAGCGCCCGCGCGATCTCGTCGATGCGGGTCAGCCGGGCCAGCTGACGTCGGGTCACCGACCGCTGCTTGCGAACGTCGACCACCGAGGCCGCCGGCACGTTCGAGAAGTCCTTCGGGCAGACGAGGAGCACCGACTGCGCGACCCGCGCCCCCTCCGTACGCGCCGCCACCCGCTCAAGTGCCAGTACGTACACGGCGGCCTGCCGGGCGGCGGCGCCGACCTTCGCCGCGTCGGCCGAACCGTCGATCATCGGGAACGACTTGATCTCCACGACCGTCCACCCGCCGTCGGGGTGCACGACCACCGCGTCCGGCTCCAGGTAGACGGGGGAGCCGGCGACCTCCAGGGCGAGCAGCGGATGGTCGAGCAGCGCCCACGCCCCCGCCTCGGTCGCCTCCCGCAGCGCGAGCGCCGTGCGCGCCACCCGGCCCTCGGGCCCGGCCGCCGCCAGGTCCGGCACGGACACCCCGCCCGGCTCCTCCACGCCGATCAGGCGCAGCAGTTCGCGGCCGCCGTCCGCCTTGACCTTGGCCTCGAAGGAGTTGCCCCGGACTATCGCGAACTGCGACTGCCCGAAGGGGGCCGGAGAGCCGAGCTTCGCGGCGAGGGCCGACTTGTCGACCCCGGCGCCGTCGAGGATGGCCCGCCGCCTGCAGCCGGGATTGGCGGCCAGCGCCGCGAGGGCCCGGGCGTCCAGCGGACGCGGCACGACGGCCGGTCCGCGCAGCTCAGCGAGCATTTCCCAAGCTCTCGGCTTCGCTCGAGCAGGGGAGGCCCCATTCCGAGGTGTCGTCTGCGGTGCTCGGGACAGACCGCTGTCCAGGGATGCGCTCACCCGCGGAAGTCTCCCATCCACCACTGACAACCGGGGGCGCTTCCGCCGTCCCGCGGATCCGGTCGGCGAACCGCAGCGCGTACGGGGCGAGGAGCAGACCGGCGCCCATCACGGCCGCCCCGGCGAGCGCGTCGAGCAGATAGTGGTTCGCGGTACCCATCACGACAAGGGTCGTGACCAGCGGATACGCCACCCCGAGGGTCTTCGTGAGCGGCGTCCGCCCGTACCGCCACAGCATCACCCCGCACCACAGCGCCCAGCCGACGTGCAGGCTGGGCATCGCCGCGTACTGGTTCGTCAGACCGCCCATCCCGCGCGGCGCGCTGGCCTCCCCGCCCCACCAGCCGTACGAGGCGAAGTGCGCCATCGTGTCCGCGAAGCCGTGCGCCGCGCCGAGCAGCCGGGGCGGGGCGGTCGGCAGGAGCGTGAAGCCGACGAGTCCGAGCAGGGTGGCGAGCATCAGCCAGGTGCGGGCGGCCCGGTAGTGCGCGGGACGACGGCGGAAGAGCCACACCAGGACCGCCGGGGTCACCAGGTAGTGCAGCGAGGCGTACGCGAAGTCCGCCGGGATTCCCAGCGCGGGGACGGCCGTGAACAGCCGGTTCAGCGGATGCTCGGCGTCGACCCCGAGACCCTCCTCCAGTCGCAGGATCGCCAGCCCGTGCTCCACGGCCGAGGCCTCGTCGCCCTTCACGAGCAGCCGCCCGCCCGAGTAGGCCGCGTACACGACGGCGATCAGGAACAGCTCCGCCCACCAGCGTGGCCTGCGCATGAATCGGGTCCCCCCGTCGGTGATCGCCCCGGGGGGAGGGACGCCGGACGGCCCCCGGGGGTTGCCCGGAGGCCACCCCGCATTCACGTCGGAGATGATGGGAGCGGCACGTCCGCACCGTGAACCCCTGGAGCGTCCTTCCCATGGCACCGCGCATCCTGCTCGCCCGGCACGGCCAGACCGAGTGGTCACTCCTCGGCCGGCACACCGGCAGGACCGACATACCCCTGCTCGACGAGGGGCGGCGCGGCGCGAAGCTGCTCGGCGAGCGCCTGCACCGGGGCCCCTGGCAGGGGCTGCCCGGCGTGGAGGTGCGCACCAGCCCGCTGGCCCGGGCGGCCGAGACCTGCGAGCTCGCCGGCTTCGGGGACAGGGCCGAGCCCTGGGACGCGCTGATGGAGTGGGACTACGGGGCGTACGAGGGGCTGACCCCGCCCGAGATCCAGAAGATCCAGCCGGGCTGGTTCATCTGGCGCGACGGCGTCCCCGAGGGCGAGACCCTCGCGCAGCTGTCGGACCGCGCCGACGAGATCGTCGAGTGGGCCCGCTCGGCCGACCGTGACGTCCTGGTCTTCGCCCACGGGCACATCCTGCGCTCGATCGGCGCGCGTTGGCTCGGCGAGGACGTGTCCTTCGCCTCCCGCATCCGCCTCGACCCGACGAGCCTCTCGGTCCTCGGCTGGGCGTACGGCGCCCCGGCGCTCGAGCGCTGGAACGACACGGGGCACCTGGAGCAGTAGGCCCCGTCAGGGCCTGCCGGCCAGCACCCGGCTCGTCTCCGAGAGCAGCTCGCGGATCCGGGCCGAGGCGATGCCGTCGAGGGAGTCCGCGACGCGCTTCGCCTCCGCCGCCGCCTCGTCCGGGCGGCCCGCGTGCGCCAGGGCCTTGGCGAGGTGGGCGCGGTAGAGCGCGAGGTTCCGGGCGAAGTGCGGGTTCTGCAGGACCGCCGCGCGCTGGGCGTGCCGGGCCGCGCGGCCCCACTCGCCGAGCGCCGCCCAGCACCCGGCCTCCAGGGCCTCCCGCTCCGGCTCGCCGAAGAAGGACATCCACTCGGGGTCGCCCTCGGCCGGGCCCCGGTCGAACCAGCCGTGCGCGCGGCCGAGGGCCTGCTCGCAGGCGGACCGGTCGCCGAGCCCCGCCCATCCGCCGGCCTCCCGCAGCGACAGCAGCGAGAGCAGCCGGGCCGAGTCCAGCGGCTGCGCGGCCCGCAGCCCGGCCTGCGCCGCCCGGACCGCCTCGCGGTAGCGGCCGGTGTCCCGGGCCAGGAACGAGGTGTTGCAGAAGGCGTGCGCCTCCAGGGCCGCGTTCCCCGCCACGCGCGCGGTGGCCAGCGCCTCCGCGTAGTGCGAGCGCGCGTCCTCGTGCCGCCCCGAGTCGTGGGCCAGCCAGCCGACGGAGAGGGAGAGCTCGCCCGCGCCCGCGTGCAGCCGGTCCTCGGTGGAGCGGCGGGTCATGGTGCCGGTGTCGAGGAGCGCGTACGCGGTACGGAGCGGCTGGGCGGCCACCTTGTAGAGCCCGTCGGCGCCGTGCCGGTCGTCGAGCAGACGGATCCGCCGTACGGCGTCCTCGACGGCCCGCACCTCGGTCTCGCCGATCCGGTGGGTGCCGCGGGGGGAGGGGATCGCGACGGCGGGGCCGCCGAGTCCCAGCGAGGCGGCCGCCAGGGTGGCGGAGCCGCTCGTCATGAATGCGCGACGCAGCACGTCGCTCTCCTCATCGTTCCGGGTGGTGATGGCGGCGGGAGGCGCTGCCCCGGCCGGGACGGTCTGCCGCCGGCCGCGCACCGTCTCCCGCGCGGAGAACCCCAGGTCGGTGAGGCCGAGCCCGGGGAACATGTGCAGGAAGACCCGCTCGTACGCGTAGTTGGGGCAGCGGATCTCGCCTGCCTCCACACGCCCGATGTAGCGGGCGTCGCACGCGACCTGTTCGCCGATCTCCCGCGCCGCCCGGCGGACCGCCGCGGCGAACTCCGCCGGCGAGTGCTGTCCGCGGAGCCGACGGAAGGCGAGATTGGGAACTGCCCGTGACATCGCCATGGCCGAGCCCTCTCCTGGTGCTGCCGGGTGTCCGGCGGGCATGAACGTACCTGCTGTGACCGGATGCGTACGCTGAGTTTGGCTACAAATCGGATATCTCGCCTGCGATCTGCCATGAACTGCCATCCTTTGCGGCGGCATCCCGCCGTAGCCGTTGACGCGCACGGGCGTTGAACCGTAAGGGAGAGACGGAACGTGTCTCCTCTGGAGCGAGGAGGGGTCCCATGTCGGAGATCGGTTCGCAGTCGGCCACGTGGCACGCACCTGTTCCGGACGTCACGCGCCACCTGCCCATCCCGGAGGCCGTGTGCCCCGCGTCCGCCCCGGACGCCGACGGGCCCAAGACCGCCGTCGGGCCCTGGGACCTGGTGACCGTCCCGGTCCGCCAGGGCCTGGAGGCCGTCGACATCCTGCGCCGAGCCGCCGCCCCTGCCGTCGGCCCCGTCGTCCACGACGGCACCTGCGCCACGCTCGGCTTCCTGGTGCCGCCGGGCACCGCCGCCGCCTGGGACATGCCGGGCAGCGCCTGTACGAGGACCTCGGGGCGGGGCCTGCGCCTCCCCGAGCTGCCGGAGCTCCCCGAGCCGGCGGGCGACGGGCCCCGTCCGGCCGGCTGGCTGCTGCCCCCCGGCGACACCGACCCCGTCACCGACCCCGCCGTGCTGCGCGAGGCGCTCGGCGAGGCGGCCCGGCTCATCGAGGCGGCCGACGGCTGCCACTGAGCCGCCCACGCCGCCACTGAGCCGCCCACGCTGTCACTGAGCCCTTCACCGGCCGTGCCCGGATAATGGGGCCGTGGCCAGGAACAAACAGCGTGACCGGGCGGCGGCGGCCGCCCCCGTCGTCGAGACCGTCGACGGCGGGCTCGCCGAACTCATACCCGACCGGGAGCGTCCGCGCGGCTGGACGCTGCTCATCGACGGCGCCCCGCAGTCGCACGTCGACCTCGACGACCCGGCCCGCCTCACCTTCGAGTACCAGCGGCGCCTCGGCCACATCGCCGACCTCGCCGCCCCGCCGAACCGGCCGCTCCAGGTCGTGCACCTCGGCGGCGGCGCGTTCACCCTCGCCCGGTACGTCGCCGCGACCCGGCCCCGCTCCACCCAGCAGATCGTGGAGCTCGACGGGCTCCTGGTCCAGCTCGTCCGCCGGGAACTGCCCCTCGACGCCGGGGCCCGCATCCGGGTCCGCTCCACCGACGCCCGCGCCGGCCTCGCCAAGGTCCAGGACGGCTGGGCCGACCTCGTCATCGCCGACGTGTTCAGCGGGGCCCGCACCCCGGCCCACCTGACCAGCACCGAGTTCCTCACCGAGGTGCGGCGGGTGCTGCGGCCCGGCGGCTTCTACGCGGCGAACCTCGCCGACGGCCCGCCCCTGACCCATCTGCGCGGCCAGATCGCCACCGCCGCCGCCGTCTTCCCCGAACTGGCCCTCACCGCCGACCCGACGGTCCTGCGCGGCCGCCGCTTCGGCAACGCCGTGCTGCTCGCCTCGGACAGCGAACTGCCGGTGGCCGAACTGACCCGCCGGGTCGCCACCGACCCGCACCCGGGCCGCGTGGAACACGGCCGGGCCCTCGCCGACTTCGCCGGCGGAGCGGCACCGGTCACCGACGCGAGCGCCAAGCCCTCACCCGTACCGCCGCCGTCCGTCTTCCGCTGACGGACGCTCTCACGTCTGCCGGTCGTCGATCTCCACGCGGGGAGCGGTGTCGTGCCAGACGCAGAAGACCGACAGTTCGCGACCGCCCTCGGTGAAGGTGACCCGGATCCAGGTCGGCTGCTTCCACACCTGCATCTGCCAGCCGGACGCGGGCGTCGCCGAGACCAGTTCGGCCGAGGTCTCCCCGAGGTCGAAGGTGACCCGGCCGCCGTCCACGGTGTACGTCTTCACGCCCGAGCCCGAGCCCGAGCCCGCGGCCGGGTCCGCGTCCGACGGCGGGGTGGTGGGCGCCTCCGTCGTGGGCGACGGGCGGTGCGAAGGGGTCGCGGGCTCGGGCTCGGGCT
>NZ_MWIG01000169.1:0-212 GCF_002156145.1 Streptomyces sp. NRRL B-24572
GGTGGGAACGGCGGCGTGCCCCGTTGCCGCGGGCCTTGGGCCGATTTATCGTCCCAGCACGATTCGCGAGCAAGATCACAAAATGTGAAGGGGCCGCGACATGGTGGCGAAGAAGACCGCCGCGAAGAAGACCTCGGTCGCCGGTTCCACCGGTGCGGCCGGGGTCGCCAAGGACGTGGCCGGCAAGAAGTCGGCGGTCGACGGGAAGTCGG
>NZ_MWIG01000169.1:245-3533 GCF_002156145.1 Streptomyces sp. NRRL B-24572
GCGGCGGACCCCGCCGACGAGGCCTCCGCCCCGAAGACGCCCGCCAGGAAGGCCGTGGCGAAGAAGGCGGCCGCCAGGAAGGCGCCCGCCGCGAAGAAGCAGACAGGAGCCAGGACGGTGGCAGCGAAGAAGACCGCGGGTGGCGTCACGACCGTCGGCGACGAGGCGGCGGTGCCCCCGGCGCGGGCCGGTGAGCTCGCGGTGCGTCCCGGTGAGGACCCGTGGACGCCGGAGGAGGTCGCGGAGGCCCGCAGCGGCCTCCAGTCGGAGGTGCTGCGGCTGCGCAGCGAGCTCGTCCACTCCCAGGAGGAGCTGACCGGCCTGATGCGGGACTCGGGCGACGGCGCCGGGGACGACCAGGCCGACACCGGCACCAAGAACATCACGCGCGAGCACGAGCTGGCCCTCGCGGCGAACGCCCGGGAGATGCTGGAACAGACCGAGCACGCCCTGGAGCGGCTCGACGCGGGCACGTACGGCCTGTGCGAGGTGTGCGGGAAGCCGATCGGCAAGGCGCGGATGCAGGCCTTCCCGCGGGCCACGCTCTGCGTCGAGGACAAACAGCGGCAGGAGCGGCGCGGCTGACGATCTCGGCTGCCGGTCCCGTACGCCTGTGCCGTACGCTCGGGGCACGGTCAGGCATCGAGGTCGAGGGACTCACTCACGTGGCAGAGGCGGAGCGCATCATCGGTACGCCGGATTCAGCAGGGGCCGACGAGACGGCCGCCTCCGACGGCACGGCCGCTCCCGAGGAGCGGCCGAAGGGCAGGCGCCGGATCGTCGCCCTCTTCGTCGTGGCCGTCCTCGCCTATCTGCTCGACCTCGGCAGCAAGATGCTGGTGGTCGCCAAGCTGGAGGGCCACGAGCCGATCGAGCTGATCGGCGACCTGCTGCGGCTGGACGCGATCCGGAACCCGGGCGCCGCCTTCGGCATGGGCGAGGCCTTCACGATCATCTTCACCTGCATCGCGGCCACCGTGATCGTCGTGATCATCCGGCTCGCGCGGAAGCTCTACAGCCTGCCCTGGGCGATCGCGCTCGGTCTGCTGCTCGGCGGGGCGCTCGGCAACCTCACGGACCGGATCTTCCGCTCGCCGGGCGTCTTCGAGGGCGCGGTCGTGGACTTCATCGCCCCCGCGCACTTCGCCGTCTTCAACCTCGCCGACTCGGCGATCGTCTGCGGCGGCATCCTGATCGTCCTGCTGTCGTTCCGGGGCCTGGACCCCGACGGCACCGTCCACAAGGACTGAGCACGCAGGACGGAGCACTCCCGGCACAAGGCATACTCGACGGGTGAGCACGAGTCCCGAGATCCGCACGCTGCCCGTTCCCGATGGCCTGGAGGGCGAGCGCGTCGACGCCGCCATCGCCCGTATGTTCGGGTTCTCCCGTACGAAGGCGGCCGAGCTGGCCGCCGCAGGGAAGGTCCAGGTCGACGGCTCCGTCGTCGGCAAGTCCGAGCGGGTCAGCGGCGGCGCGTGGCTCGAGGTCGAGATGCCGGGCGCGGCCGCACCCGTGCAGATCGTCGCCGAGCCCGTCGAGGGCATGGAGATCATCCACGACGACGACGACATCGTCGTGATCATGAAGCCGGTCGGCGTCGCCGCGCACCCCAGCCCCGGCTGGACCGGCACCACGGTCATCGGCGGCCTCGCCGCCGCCGGCTACCGCATCTCCACCTCCGGCGCCGCCGAGCGCCAGGGCATCGTGCACCGCCTCGACGTCGGCACCTCCGGTCTGATGGTGGTCGCGAAGTCCGAGTACGCGTACACCTCGCTCAAGCGCCAGTTCAAGGAGCGCGTGGTCGACAAGCGCTACAACGCGCTCGTCCAGGGCCACCCGGACCCGATGAGCGGCACCATCGACGCGCCGATCGGCCGGCACCCGAACCACGACTACAAGTGGGCGGTCACCGCCGACGGCAAGCCCTCGGTCACGCACTACGACCTCATCGAGGCGTACCGGTCGGCCTCGCTGCTCGACATCAAGCTGGAGACGGGCCGCACCCACCAGATCCGGGTGCACATGTCCGCCCACCGCCACCCCTGCGTCGGCGACCTCACCTACGGCGCCGACCCGACGCTCGCCAAGCGCCTCGGTCTGACCCGGCAGTGGCTGCACGCCGTCCGCCTCGGCTTCGAGCACCCGGCCGACGGGTCCTGGGTCGAGTTCGAGAGCTCCTACCCCGAGGACCTGCAGAAGGCCCTCGGCCGGATCGCGTCGGAGAGCCAGTGACCGCCGCGTACACCGTCCGCGAGGCGGTCGGGACCGACGACCGGGACGCGTGCTTCGCGGTCCGCCGCGCGGTCTTCGTCGACGAGCAGGGCGTTCCGCAGGAGATCGAGTACGACACGTACGACGAGACCGCGGTACACGTCCTGGCCGTCCGCGCGGACGGGCTGCCGCTCGGCACCGGGCGCCTGCTGCACGGGGCGGACGCGGTCGGCAAGACCGGCGCGGACGCCTCGGTCGGTTCCCTCGGGCGGCTCGCGGTCTCCAAGGCCGCGCGCGGCCTCGGGGTGGGCGCCGCCCTGGTCCGGGCCATCGAGGACGCGGCGCGGAAGCGCGGTCTGAGCGCGGTCGACCTGCACGCGCAGACCCACGCGCTGGGCTTCTACGAGCGGCTCGGCTACGAGGCGTACGGCCCCGAGTTCCCCGACGCGGACATGCCGCACCGGGCGATGCGGCGCGCACTGTAGCGGGCATGACTGAGGGCCGGTCCGGGAGGACAGGCCCTGGAGGGATGCCGGGGGACGGTGCGTCCGGCCGCCCGGACCGGGTGTGATGTCGGTGGTGGCTACTTGAAGGTGTGGCACCCGTGCGGGCGCAGGTCGGCGGCTCCGGTGCACTGGCCGCTCTGGCCACCGCCGTTTCCGCCGTTGGTGGGGGGCGACGGGTTCGCCAGTGCGGCCGAGCCGGCGCCGAGCACGCCGGCGATGGCCAGCACCAAGGCGGCCACGCGGCGCCCGATGTGCTGCTTCAGCATGACATCCTCCTGGCGAGTGGTTGGAATGTCCCTTTTATGATAAGGCTCCCGATCTTCGCCCGCCTGGAGAGGACACCGTGGACCAGCTCGCCCTGCTGTTCCTGCTGCTGCTCGGAGCCCTGCTCACCGTGCCCCTCGGCGAACGGCTCGGGCTGCCCGCGCCCGTCCTGATGACCCTCGTCGGGATCGTGCTGGCCTTCCTGCCCTTCGTGCCGAACGTCGACATCCCGCCGGAGTTCATCCTCCCGCTGGTGCTGCCGCCACTGCTCTACGCCTCCGTGCAGCGGACCTCCTGGCGGCAG
>NZ_MWIG01000017.1:0-3013 GCF_002156145.1 Streptomyces sp. NRRL B-24572
GTGCGGGCCGGTCCGCGCGCGGCGCCGGGCGGGGGCGTACCGGCTCCGGGATGCCGTCCGTCTCCGGGGTGGTGGACCGGTCGGCGATGCGGCGGGCGAGGGCGTCCGGGGTGGGCGCGAGGAGCAGGTCGCGGACCTGGACGTCGGCGCCGAGGCGGGCGCGGATCCGGTTGGCGAGGCGTACGCCGCTCATGGAGTGGCCGCCGATGGTGAAGAAGCCTTCGTGGGGGCCGACCCGGTCGAGGCCGAGCACTTCGGCGAAGAGTTCCCGCAGGGTGTCGGTGTACGGGGCGGGCGGCTCCGCACGTGGGGGTGCGGTCGCCTCGGCGGCGCGCGCGGCGGTGCGGGCGCGCCGTTCGTCCAGGGCGTGCCGGGTCGCGGGGTCGACGAGGCCGTTGTCCCGGATCCGGGCCTCGGGGTGCTCGGCGGCGGCGCGCAGGGCGCGCTCCAGGGCGGCGAGCAGGATGCGGGCGGTGTCCTCGTCGAGTACGTCGCGCGCGTACTCCAGGCCGAGCCGGAGTCCGGCGGGGGCGCCGTCGGTGTCCCGGAGTTCCTCGAAGGCGGCGGTGAGGTCGAACTTGGTGGTGGCCGGTCCTTCGCCGGCGAAGCGGCCCGGGATGGCGCCGAGGTGGAAGGGGCCGCCGTCGGGGCCGGTGGTCCGCAGGGTGAGCATCACCTGGAAGAGCGGGTGGACGCCGGGTGTGCGGGGCGGGTTGAGGTGTTCCACGAGGAGGTCGAAGGGGAGCCGCTGGTGGGCGAAGGCGGCGAGGTCGGTGTCGCGGACCCGGTGCAGGAGGTCGGTGAAGGCGGGGTCGCCGGAGGTGTCGGTGGGCAGCACGAGGGTGTTGACGAAGAAGCCGACGAGCTCGTCGAGGGCCTCGTCGTCGCGTCCGGCGACGGGGGTGCCGAGGACGGTGCGCTCTCCGGCGCCGGCGGCGCGCAGGGCGAGGCCGAGGGCAGCCTGCGCCACCATGAGCAGGCTGGCGTCGTGCTCCTCGGCGAGGCGGACGAGCCGTGCGTGGACGGCCGGTTCGACGGCGGTGGTCACCAGGCCGCCGTCGTGGGCGCGGACGGCTGCCCTGGGCCGGTCGAGGGGCAGGTCGGTCGCGGCGGGCAGGCCGTCCAGGGCCGTACGCCAGTGGTCGAGGCCCCGGGCCACGGGGGAGTCCGGGTCGTCGGCTTCGCCGAGGAGATCGTTCTGCCAGAGCGTGTAGTCGGCGTACTGGACGGGCAGCGGCTCCCGGTCGGGCGCGCGGCCCTCGGCGCGCGCGGCGTAGGCGTGGGCGAGGTCGGTCATCAGCGGTTCGAGGGACCAGCCGTCGCCGGCGACGTGGTGGAGCAGGACGGCCAGGGTGGCGCCGGGGCCGTCGTCCGGCAGGAACAGGGCGACGCGCAGCGGAAGTTCGCGGGACAGGTCGAAGGTCTCTGCGGTGAACTCGGCGATCCGCTCGGCGCGTTCCTCCGCCGGGCACTCGACGGTGCGCAGCCGGACGGCGGTGGGGGCGAGGACGTGCTGGTACGGCTCGTCCTCGGGCGCGAGGAAGACGGTGCGGAGCACCTCGTGCCGTTCGGCGACGTCGGTCACGGCGGCGGCGAGGGCGGCCCGGTCGGGGGCCGTCTCCAGGTCGAGGACGATCGGCATGTTGTAGGCGGCGGACGGTCCGTCGAGCTGGCCGACCAGCCACAGCCGGCGCTGGGCGTGGGAGAGCGGGACGCGGTCCTCGGCGGGCAGGGGTTCCTCGTGGACGACGGGCAGACGCGGGTCGGCCGTGCGCAGCGCCTTACGGTTGATCTTGCCGGAGCTGGTACGGGGCAGGGCGACGACGATCGAGACCGCGGGCACGGCGGCGGCGGGCATGCGCGCGCGTACCCGGTCGCGCAGCTCCTCCGCGTCCGTGCCGCCCTCGGTCACCACGAAGGCGACGAGCCGCTTGACGCCGTCGTCGTCCTGCTGGGCGACGACGGCGGCCTCCCGGACCGCGGGGTGGCCGGCGAGGACGGAGTCGACGGCGGCGGGGTCGATGCGCTGGCCGCCGATCTTCACCTCGTCGTCGAGGCGGCCGTGGTAGAGGATCTGCCGGTCCTCGCCGATGGTGACGAGGTCGCCGGTGCGGTAGGCGCGCTCGCCGTCGAGTGTGGTGAAGCGGCGGGCGTTGAGTTCGGGCCGGTGGAGGTAGCCGCGGGTCAGGCCGCCGCCGAGCAGCCACAGTTCGCCGTCGACGACGGCGGCGCGGACGCCGGGCAGCGGCCGGCCGATGGGGATGGGCCCGGTGTCGTGCCGGCTGAGGTCGGCGACGGTGGCCACGACGGTGGTCTCGGTGGGCCCGTAACCGTTGAGGAGGCGGATCCGGTCGCCGACGAGAGCGCGCCACTGGGCGACGCGCTCGGGCAGGGCGGCCTCGCCGTAGATCATGACGGTGCGCAGGCTGTCGGGGAGTCGGACGGAGCCGGTGGTGAGGACGTGGACGAGCTCGTGCCAGTAGGCGGCGGGCAGGTCGAGGTAGGTGACGCCGTGCCGGGCACAGCCGGCGAGGAGTTCGGCCACGTCGAGCATGTCGTCGGTGCGCAGGACGAGGGTGCCGCCGGCACCGAGGGTCGTGAAGACCTCCTGGATGCTGGCGTCGAAGTGCAGCGGGCTGAACTGGAGGACCGCGTCGTCGGGGCCGATGCCGTACGCGGGGGTGGCGCCGGCGATGAAGTGGGCGAGGGAGTCGTGGGCGACGACCACGCCGTTGGGGGTGCCGGTGGAGCCGGAGGTGTAGATGACGTAGGCCGCGCCCTCTCCGGCGCCGGGGCCGCCGAGGACGAGCTCGCCGTGCCGGGCGACCTCCGCCGGGCTGGGCGCCAGATCGCCGCAGGCGTCCTTCAGGATCGCCTCGTTGCGGGCGTCGGGGGCCTGGACGTCGAGGGGCAGGTAGGCGGCACCGGTGCGGAGAACGGCGAGCAGGCCGACGATGGCGTCGATGCCGCGCGGCCGGCTCGACGCCCACCAGCCGGCCGCGCGGCATCGACG
>NZ_MWIG01000170.1:0-14676 GCF_002156145.1 Streptomyces sp. NRRL B-24572
CGGGCAGCTGCCCGGCCACCCACGCCCGGTCGGGCTCCCGCTCCAGGCGCTTGAGCTCCGCGTCCAGTTCGAGCCCGTGGGCGCTCAGCCGGTGGAACAGGTCGAGCGACTCCTTCAGCGAGGCGTCCTCGCCGACGCCCGCCTGCAGCGCCTCCTGGGTGGCGCGCATCGAGGTGCGCAGCGAGAGCCGCAGCCGGGCCAGCTCTCCGGCGGCTCCCGCCTGGCCGAAGCTCTTGGCCCGCAGCGTGGTGTGCTCGACCGTGCGCCGGGCCTGGTTCAGGGTGCGGTCGACGCCCCGCGCGGCGGCCTTCGCGACCTTCACGGCGACGAACACCCCGAGCGCCACGAAGGACAAGAAGAGCAGCGCCATGATCGTGATAATCGTGGCTTCCATGTGCGCCCCTCCGGCGTCCGTCGAATTCCCACGGCTGTGGTTCTTCCACGTTAAACGGAACGGGCAGGTTGGGGGTTCCATCGGAACCCCCAACCTGCCCGTAGGGGAAACCCCTATGTGCCGCTAGCCGGCGACGATGTTGACCAGCTTCGGCGCGCGCACGATCACCTTGCGGATCTGGGCGCCGCCCAGCGCCGCGACCACGTGCGGGTCGGCCAGCGCCAGCGTCTCGAGGTCCGCGTCCGTGATCGACGGCGGGACCTCCAGGCGGGCCTTGACCTTGCCCTTGATCTGCACGACGCAGGTCACGGTCTCGTCGACGACGTACGCCGGGTCGGCGACCGGGAAGTCCTGGTGGACGACCGAGTCGGTGTGGCCCAGCTTGCGCCACAGCTCCTCGGCGATGTGCGGGGCCAGTGGGGCGACCAGCAGCACCAGCTGCTCGGCGACCGACCGGGAGATCGCGCCACCGGACTTGGTCAGGTGGTTGTTCAGCTCGGTGATCTTGGCGATGGCGGTGTTGAAGCGCATCGCGGCCATGTCCTGGGCGACGCCGTCGATCGCCTTGTGCAGGGCGCGCAGCGTGTCCTCGTCGGGCGCGGTGTCGACGACCGTGACCTCGCCGGTCGCCTCGTCGACGACGTTGCGCCACAGCCGCTGCAGCAGCCGGTACTGGCCGACCACCGCGCGCGTGTCCCAGGGGCGGGAGACGTCCAGCGGACCCATCGCCATCTCGTACAGGCGCAGGGTGTCGGCGCCGTACTCGGAGCAGATCTCGTCCGGCGTGACCGCGTTCTTCAGGGACTTGCCCATCTTGCCCAAGACGCGGCTGACCTTCTCGCCCTGGTACCAGAAGCCGCCGTCCCGCTCCTCGACCTCGGCCGCCGGCACGGCGATCCCGCGCGCGTCCCGGTAGACGAAGGCCTGGATCATGCCCTGGTTGTACAGCTTGTGGAACGGCTCGGCCGAGGAGATGTGGCCCAGGTCGAACAGGATCTTCGACCAGAAGCGCGCGTACAGCAGGTGCAGCACGGCGTGCTCGGCGCCGCCGACGTACAGGTCGACGCCGCCGGTCGGCATGCCCTCGCGGGGGCCCATCCAGTACTGCTCGACGGCGGGGTCGACCAGCTTCTCGGAGTTGTGCGGGTCGAGGTAGCGCAGCTCGTACCAGCAGGAGCCGGCCCAGTTGGGCATGGTGTTGGTCTCGCGCCGGTAGCGGCGCGGACCGCGGCCGTCGCCCAGGTCCAGGGTGACGTTGACCCAGTCCTCGTTGCGGGACAGCGGGGTCTCCGGCTGGGTGTCCGCGTCGTCGGGGTCGAAGGTGCGCGGCGAGTAGTCCTCGACCTCCGGCAGCTCCAGGGGCAGCATCGACTCGGGCAGCGAGTGGGCGACGCCGTCCTCGTCGTAGACGATCGGGAAGGGCTCGCCCCAGTACCGCTGGCGGCTGAACAGCCAGTCGCGGAGCCGGAAGTTGACGGTGCCCTCGCCGATGCCGCGGTCGGCCAGCCAGGCGGTGATCTTCGCCTTGGCGTCGACGACGCCCAGGCCGTCCAGGGAGATCTCGTCGTTGGCCGAGTTGACCAGCTTCGCCTCGTACGAGGAGAAGGCGTCGTCCCAGGTCGACGGGTCGGTGCCGCGGTCGTCCGAGGGCTCGACGACGCAGCGCATCGGCAGCTCGAAGGCGCGCGCGAAGGCGAAGTCACGGCTGTCGTGCGCCGGGACGGCCATGATCGCGCCGGTGCCGTAGCCCATCAGGACGTAGTCGGCGATGAAGACGGGGACCTGGGCGCCGCTGACCGGGTTGGTCGCGTACGCGCCGGTGAAGACGCCGGTCTTGTCCTTGGCCTCGGCCTGGCGCTCGACGTCGGACTTGGAGGCGGCCTGCTTGCGGTAGGCGTCGACGGCCTCGGAGGGGGTGGCGTGACCGCCGGTCCACACCTCGTGGGTACCCTCGGGCCAGGCGGCCGGGACGATCTTCTCGACCAGGTCGTGCTCGGGCGCCAGGACCATGTAGGTGGCGCCGAACAGGGTGTCCTGGCGGGTGGTGAAGACGGTGATGGCTCCGGTGTCGCCGACCTGGAAGTCGACGCGGGCGCCCTCGGAGCGGCCGATCCAGTTCCGCTGCTGCAGCTTGATGGCCTCGGGCCAGTCCAGCGCGTCCAGGTCGTCGAGCAGGCGGTCCGCGTAGGCGGTGATCCGCATGTTCCACTGGCGCAGCTTGGCCTTGAAGACGGGGAAGTTGCCGCGCTCGGAGCGGCCGTCGGCGGTGACCTCCTCGTTGGCCAGGACGGTGCCCAGGCCGGGACACCAGTTGACGGGCGCGTCGGAGGCGTACGCCAGGCGGTACTCGCCCAGGACGTCGGAGCGCTCGGCGGCGCTCAGCTCGCTCCACGCGCGCGTGCCGGGGACCTCACGCGTGCCGTTCTCGAACTGCTCGATCAGCTCGGCGATCGGCCGGGCCTTCTTGGCCTCGTCGTCGTACCAGGAGTTGAAGATCTGCAGGAAGATCCACTGGGTCCACTTGTAGTACTCCGGGTCGATCGTGGCGAACGACCGGCGCTTGTCGTGGCCCAGGCCCAGCCGGCGCAGCTGGACCTTCATGTTCTCCATGTTGGCCTCGGTGGACACGCGCGGGTGCGTGCCCGTCTGCACGGCGTACTGCTCGGCCGGCAGGCCGAAGGCGTCGAAGCCCAGGGTGTGCAGCACGTTGTGGCCGGTCATGCGCGCGTGGCGGGCGAAGACGTCCGTGGCGATGTAGCCGAGCGGGTGGCCGACGTGCAGGCCCGCACCCGAGGGGTACGGGAACATGTCCATGATGAACTTCTTGGGCAGGGCGGCGACCGCGGGATCGCCCGCCAGGTCACCGGTGGGGTTCGGCGCCTCGTAGGTTCCCTCGGCGTCCCAGAAGTCCTGCCAGCGTGCCTCGATGTCGGCGGCCATGGCCGCCGTGTAGCGATGAGGGGCCGCCGTCTCGGCGGCCGTCGTGATCTCGGTCATGGTCCTTGATGCTCCATCGATCGTCTCTGCCCACTGCCACGAACTGCCCGAAATGAAAAATCCCCTCGCACAGGAGGGGATGCCGCGCCGACTCCGACGGGATGTCTGTCACCCGTCGGGACTGGTCAGCGCGGCTCGGTAAGCAGGAGGCGTACGGCACGCATGGCGCCAGGGTACCGCAGGGCCCGAGCGGGCCGCACCGACGTTCCACGGAGCGGCGCCGGAGGACCGCGCACGAAAGAAGCGGGCCACCCTGTCCGGGTGACCCGCTTCTTCGATCTGTGGAGCTAAGGAGAATTGAACTCCTGACCTCCTGCATGCCATGCAGGCGCTCTACCAACTGAGCTATAGCCCCGCGTGCGGGAATTATTCAGATTACCGCAGAACCGGCGCGAGCCATCCGGACCGGATGGCTCACTTCCGTTCTGTGGAGCTAAGGAGAATTGAACTCCTGACCTCCTGCATGCCATGCAGGCGCTCTACCAACTGAGCTATAGCCCCTTGAGATGCCGTCCGCTTCGATCTTCTTCGTCGCGGCGACGAACAGAACAGTAACGGCCCGCCCGGCAGATCTCCAAATCGATTCTCCGGACCCTCCCGACCTGCCGGGTAGGGTCGCCGACTGTGTCCGTCTCCGTGCTCTCCAAAACCCGCGCCCGGCCGTGGCCCCTGGCCACCGCCGCGGCGGTCTGCCTGCTCTCGTTCGCGGCCTTCTGGGTGGCGCAACGCCTCGCCCACGTGAACATGCTCGACGTCATGGTCTACCGGGCCGAGGGGGAGACGGTCCGGGCCGGCGGCGACCTGTACGCGATGCGGGCGACCTCGGCGAACCTCGGCATGACCTACCCGCCCTTCGCGGCCCTGCTGTTCGTCCCGCTGACCCTGGTGGGCGTCCCTCTGATGCGGACGCTGACCACGGCGGGAAACCTGCTCCTGGTGGTCGCCCTGGTGCAGCTGTCGCTCCAGCTGATCCGCCCCTCCCTGTCCCGTACGGACCTGTGGCGCACCACGCTGTGGATCGCCGCCGTCGTGGTCTGGTGCGAGCCGGTGTGGACGACCCTGCGGTACGGCCAGATCAACCTGCTCATAGCGGTGGCGGTGCTCTGGGACCTCACCCGCCGCGAGGGCAGCCGCTGGGCCGGCCTGGGCATCGGCCTGGCGACCGCGGTGAAGCTCACACCGGGACTCTTCGTGGTCCTGCTGCTCGCCGCGGGCCTGCTCCTGTGGCGCCGGGACCGGGGCATGAACCAGTGGCTGCGCACGGCGCTGACGGCGACCGGGGTGTTCCTCGGGACGACACTGGCCGTGGCGCTCGCCCTGCCCGCGGACTCGAAGCGGTTCTGGACGGAGACCCTGTTCGAGACCGGCCGGGTCGGCTTCGCCGAGGAGACCGCGAACCAGTCGATCCGCGGGGTCCTGGCGCGGCTGATGCACACGGACGACCCGGGCATGTGGTGGGCGGTGACCGCGGCCGTCCTGGGCGGCGCGGCGATGGTGCTCGCGGTACGGGCGGCGGTGCGCGGCGACAAGGCGGTGGCCGTGGTCGTCTGCGCGTTCACGGCGCTGATGATCAGCCCGATCTCCTGGTCCCACCACTGGGTCTGGTGCGTGCCCCTGCTGATCCTGCTCGCGGACCGCGCCACGCGCGCGTGGCCGGTGACGGGGGCCGTGGCGCTGGCCTTCGCGTCGTTCGCGCTGTGGTGGGTCCCGCACGACCCGGGCCGCCCCGAACTCGACCAGAACGCGGGGCAGATGTTGCTGTCGGCGATCTATCCGCTGACGGCGACGGCGCTGTTCGTGGGATACGCGTGGACGCTGCGGCGTCAGGCCGTGGCGAAGGAGTAGAACCGCTTGAGGGTGCAGTGCTCGTCGAGGAGCCGGCCGTAGATCGGCTCCCCCTCCAGCTCGCGGTAGGTCTCGATCGGGTCGCCTTTTATGATCAGCGCCCGCGCGCACTCCTCGCACCAGTACTGGAACCCGGGGTTGACGGGGTCCATGTCGCGCACGATGGGCGTACCGCTGCCGCACCAGTCGCACTTCCGCCTGTGTGCACCCATGAATCAGCTCCAGCTGTGGCCGCAGGCCGTACACCCATAGGACGCCCTGCCGTTGTCGCCGAGCACGTGGGTCACCCTCCCGTCCGGATCCTCGTCCCCCTCCGGCCGTCCGATTCTGCCATGGCCCCGCAAGAGGGTCAGCGCGATCGTCGCGGCAGTCCCGTCACGGCGCCCACGACGGAGGCCGCGGCCATGGCCAGGGCGGTCACCCACAGCGCGTCGGCGGAGTCCTGAGCTCCGGAACCCGCGTACCGGCCGAGGAAGAGGGTGCCGAAGGTGGCGACGCCGACGAGCTGGCCGAGCTGCGTGACGGTGGCGAGCAGTCCACTGGCGTCGGCCGCGTCCTCGGGGCGTACGGTGGCCAGCGCCCCGGTCAGGGCCGGGCTGAAGGCCAGCGAGATCCCCGCGCCGAAGGCGCCCAGGGCCGGGTAGAGCCCCCAGCCGCCGGTGCCGCCGTCCGCGAGCAGTCCCCCGACGGCGAGGGCCGCGGCGGCCGCGAGCACGAATCCGGCCGGGACCAGGGCGCGGTGCAGCCGGACCGGCCAGCGCCGCCAGGTCAGGCCGACTGCCCCGAAGACGACCGCGGCGGGGCCGAAGGTGAGTCCGGCGCGCAGGGCGCTGTGGCCGAGCCCGCCCTGCAGGTGCAGGGTGAGGGTGAACAGGAAGCCGGCGTTGACGCCCATCGCCACGGAGATCCACAGGACGGCCCGCCCCATCCCCGGGATGCGCAGGACGCGCGGGGCGATCAGCGGTGCGCCGCCGCGCCGGGCGAGCCGGGACTCGTACGCGCCGAAGACGGCGGCGAGCACCAGCGAGCCGCCGAGGGAGAGCCAGGACCACAGCGGCCAGTCCTGCTCCTGTCCGAGGACCAGGGGGACGGTCAGCAGGGACACTGCGGCGGCGAGCAGGAACAGACCCGGCAGGTCGAGGGCACGCGCACGCGTGGCTCCGGCGTGGGCGTCACGGGGCAGCACCCGGGCGCCGAGGACGAGCAGGGCGATCCCGATGGGGACGTTGACCAGGAAGACCGGCCGCCAGCCGGTGCCGAAGAGGTCGGCGCTCACCAGGACCCCGCCGACGACCTGGCCGGCGGCCGCGCCGGTGGCCAGGACCGCGGAGTAGGCGCTGAGGGCCCGGACCCGGCGGTCGCCCGTGAAGTTGCGCTGGATGAGGCTGAGCACCTGAGGGATCATCAGCGCGGAGCCCGCGCCCTGGACAAGGCGGAAGGCGATCAACTGGCCGGTTCCCGCGGCGAGTCCGCAGGCGAGGGAGGCGGCGGTGAACAGGGCGAGCCCGCCGAGGTACGCCCGGCGGTGGCCGATCAGGTCGCCGAGACGGGCGCCGGTGATCAGCAACACCGCGTAGGTGATGGTGTATCCGGCGATGACGAGCTGGAGCGCGCCTCCGGATGCGGAGAGTTCGGCCCTGATGGTGGGGGCGGCGACGTTGACGATGAAGACGTCGAGGAGTGCCATGAACTGGGCGGCGAGGACCACTCCGAGCAGCAGGCCGGGGCGGTTGTCGGTGGCACGGTCTTTACTGAGTGCGGGACGTGTCGTGGTCGAGGTCATGCGACGAGCGTGACCGCGATCGGATACGGGTAACGAGAGCCCGCCGATGCTGGTACTGACACCACCTGGCAGCGGCGGCACGGGGACTCGACCATGGGGGTGTGACGATTGTGGCAGTACCACCGACGCAGCGACGGCGACGACCGGAACTGGCCGCGTTCCTGCGCAGCCGCCGCGCCAGGGTGACCCCGGAGGACGTGGGTATGCCGCCGGGACTCCGCCGGCGCACGCCGGGGCTGCGCCGCGAGGAGGTCGCCCAGCTCTCCGGCGTCGGCGTCACCTGGTACACCTGGCTGGAGCAGGGCCGGCCGATCAACGCCTCCGCGCAGGTCCTCGACGCGGTGGCCCGCACCCTGCGGCTCGACCGGCCTGAGCGCGAGCACCTCTACCACCTCGCCGAAGTGCCGTACGCCCCGGACCGGTCCGCCTCGGACGTCCCGGAGGTCAGCCCGGAGATCCAGGGGATCCTCGACGCCCTGGACCCGCTCCCGGCGGTGCTCTACAACGCGCGGTACGACGTGCTCGCGACCAACGTCCTGTACGAGCGGCTCCTGATACAGGGCCGACAGGGCATGGACACCGGCCCGTTCGGCATACGCAATGTGCTCTGGGCGCTCTTCAGCATGCCGGGGCCCAAGTGCCCGGTGGTCGACAGGAAGCGGGAGCTGCCGCTGATGGTGGCCCAGCTGCGGGGCGCGTACGGCCGCCATGTGGGCGAGCCCGAGTGGGAGGAGTTCGTACGGCGTCTGGCGGAGGTCAGCTCCGAGTTCGCCCGGCTCTGGCGCAGCGGTGACGTGGTCCCCCCGGGGACGCGGGTGAAGACCTTCCGGCACGAGCTGGTGGGCGAGGTCCGGCTGACCTCGGTCTCCCTCTCGGTCAACGGGATGCCGGAGTGCCGGATCGTGACGTACACGCCGAGCGACGAGGAGAGCCGCCGGGGGATCGAGGTCCTCCGCAGGGCGAAGGGGTGACGGAACGACGAATCCCGCCCCCTGGTGGGGACGGGATTCGGTGACTGTGGAGCTAAGGAGAATTGAACTCCTGACCTCCTGCATGCCATGCAGGCGCTCTACCAACTGAGCTATAGCCCCTCGTGTTCTTCGCGCTCCGCGCTGCGAACAAGAAGAACTTTAGCCTGTGACCTGCCGGAAAGTGAAATCCGGGTCCGGCAGGCCGGTCGTGGGGCTCAGTCGTCGTCGCCGAGGACCGGCTCGGGCAGTGTCCCGGCGTTGTGCTCCGTCAGGCGCCAGCCACGGGCGCCCTCGCCGAGCACCGACCAGCAGCAGTTGGAGAGCCCGCCCAGGCTCTCCCAGTGCCGGGCCTCCAGGCCCAGGAGCCGGCCGATGGTGGTGCGGATGGTGCCGCCGTGGCTGACCACGACGAGCGTGCCGTCCTCGGGGAGCTTGTCGGCATGCTCCAGGACCACCGGGGCGGCCCGGTCGGCCACCTCGGTCTCCAGCTCGCCGCCGCCCCGGCGCACGGGCTCGCCGCGCTTCCAGGCGGCGTACTGCTCGCCGTACCGCGCGACGATCTCGTCGTGGGTCAGGCCCTGCCACTCCCCCGCGTACGTCTCGCGCAGGGCGGAGTCGTGGGCGACGGCGTGGCCGGTGAGCGCGGCGAGCTCGGCGGCGGTGGCCGCCGCCCGCTTCAGGTCGGAGGCCACGATGGCGTCCGGCTTGAGCGCGGCGAGCAGCCGTGCGGCCCGGCGCGCCTGGGCGACGCCGGTCTCCGTCAGCTCGATGTCGGTCGAGCCCTGGAAGCGGCGCTCCAGGTTCCAGGAGGTCTGGCCGTGACGCCAGAGGACGATGCGGCGGCCTCTGCCGCCCTTGGTGGCGCTCAGCTCAGCTCACCGTCCGGTCCCTCGGGAAGGCCGGAGCCGGTCTCGATGTCGGCGCCGGTCAGCGCGGCGTGCTCGGCGGCCTTGCCGCGGGTCTTCAGGGCGTCCTCGGGCAGGTCGAGCTCGGGGCAGTCCTTCCACAGCCGCTCCAGGGCGTAGAAGACCCGCTCCTCACTGTGCTGGACGTGGACGACGATGTCGACGTAGTCCAGCAGGATCCAGCGCGCGTCGCGGTCGCCCTCACGGCGGACCGGCTTGGCGCCGAGCTCCTTCTGCAGCCGCTCCTCGATCTCGTCGACGATCGACTTGACCTGGCGGTCGTTGGGTGCGGAGGCGAGCAGGAAGGCGTCGGTGATCGACAGCACGTCGCTGACGTCGTACGCGATGATGTCGTGCGCGAGCCGGTCGGCGGCCGCCTGGGCGGCGGTCTTGACGAGCTCGATGGAACGGTCCGTGGCGGTCACAAGCAGGCTTTCGTCGGCGGTCCAGTACCCCTCCAGGGTCTCACGGACCGCCGACGGCCCCGTCGGCGTTTTCCGGGGCGCCCCTTACCGGGCCCCCGGGGCCTTGTAGTCCTGGCCCAGGATCACGGTGACGGCGATCGTTCCGGAGGGCTTGCCCTTCTCGACCGAGCCGGCGGGCAGCCCCAGCGTCTTGGCCACCTCGACCGCCGTCGCCTTCTGGCTGTCGTCGCCGTAGAGGACCTGCGTCTTCTCCCTGGCCGGAGCGTCGGCGCCGCCCACGAAGGCGTAGCCGCCGTTGATCAGGGCGACCCGGGCGGCCTCGGCCGCCTTCTTGCCCGAGCCGTCCCGCACCGAGACGCGGGGCACCTCGCCCGCCTCGGGGGCGGTGACCTTGCCGCCCAGGATGTCCTTCACCACGCTGTCGCTCGCGCCCTCGGTCAGCGCGCCGTCCTGTCCCACCGGGAGCAGGGCCGTCTTGTAGTCGCCGATCTTGGCGTGCTCGGCGAGCTTGGCCAGGGAGGCGCCGAGGTCCTTCTCGGGGAGCGAGGGGTCGAGGATCTGCTGGAGGGTCTCGATGGTGACCGTGGCCGACTCGGGGTCGCTGGAGATCTTGCGCAGCACCCCGTACAGGACCTGGCCGAAGCGCTGGAGCTGCTTGGCCTCGGCCTCGCCCGGCCCCCGGTAGGTGGCGTAGGCGACGGCGGCGCGGCCGTTCAGCGTCTGCTTCTCGCCCCGCTTCACCAGCGGCTCGGCGCCCTTCTTGGTGTCGGGGACGTCCGTGTCGGTGTCGATCTCGATGCTGCTGACGGACTCGACGAGGTTCTCCAGGTACGGGGTGTCGAGGCGCCAGGTGCCGGCGATCTTCGTCCCGAGCAGGTTGCCGATCGCCTCCCGGGTGCCGCTGGAGCCGTCGTCCTCGACGGACTTCCCGAGGGTGGTCCCGGAGCCCTCGGCGTCGGCGACGACGACGGAGTTGGGGAGGAGGATCGTGGTGCCCTGGCGGGTGGTCGTGTTGTCCACGAGCAGCGCGGTGGAGGTGTTGCCGGTCTTGAGGTCGTGGAGGTGGACGACGATCGTGTCGCGCTGCTGCGGGCCGGTCGCCGTGTTCCCGCCCTTCTGCTCCGGGTCGGAGGAACCGGGGAGCAGGCCCGCGGACCAGAGGTAGCCGACGCCGCCGACGACGGCGAGCACGAGGACGACGACGAGGGCGACGACCCGGTTGCGGCCTCGCCGCCTGGCCTCCTCGCGCCGCTCCGAGCGGCTCTCGGTGAACTTGAGCCAGTCGATGACGTCCTCGGAGTCCTCGTCGGGCTCCTCGATGAACGAGAACTGTTCGGTGCGGTACGCGCGGTCGTCCCCGTCCTGCCGGGACGGGGCGGGGCGCTCGGACGCGGGGCGCTGGCCGGGGACTCCGGCCGGTGCCGCGACCGGGGCGGCCTGGACGGGGGCGGGGGCCTGGACGGGTTCGGCCTGGGCGGCCCACTGCTGTCCGGTGTCGTAGGACGGGTAGGCGTAGCCCTGCTGTCCGTACGGGTCGTACTGCGGGGCCTGGACCGGCTCCTGGGCCGGGGGCTGCTGGGCGTACGGGTCGTAGCCGTACGCCTGCTGCGGCTGCTGCGGCTGCTGCTGCCCGCCGTACGGGTCGTAGTGCTGTGCGGGCGCCTGCTGCTGTGCCTGCTGCTGGTACACCGGCTGCCCGTACTCGTCGTAGCCGATGATCTGCGGCTGCGGATAGTACGGGTCGTACGGGTGCTGCTGATCGTTCACCGGTGCCCCTCCCCGAAGCTCACTTGCCGCGGTACAACTGGCGCTTGTCGATGTAGCGCACCACGCCGTCCGGGACCAGATACCAGACGGGATCGCCCTGCGCGACCCTCGCCCTGCAGTCGGTGGAGGAGATGGCGAGCGCGGGCACCTCGACGAGCGAGACCCCGCCCTTGGGCAGTCCGTCGTCTGTGAGGTCGTGGCCCGGCCGGGTGACGCCGATGAAGTGGGCGAGCGAGAAGAGCTCCTCGGCGTCGCGCCAGGTGAGGATCTGCGACAGCGCGTCGGCCCCGGTGATGAAGAACAGGTCCGAGTCGCTGTTGAGAGACCGCAGGTCCCGCAGGGTGTCGATGGTGTACGTCGCGCCGCCGCGGTCGATGTCGATCCGGCTCACGGAGAACTGCGGGTTGGACGCCGTGGCGATGACCGTCATCAGATAGCGGTCCTCGGGCGACGAGACGGCCTTGTGGCTCTTCTGCCACGGCTCCCCGGTCGGCACGAACACCACCTCGTCCAGGTGGAACAGGGCGGCGACCTCGCTGGCCGCCACCAGGTGTCCGTGGTGGATCGGGTCGAAGGTTCCGCCCATCACGCCGAGTCGGCGCTTGCCGCGCCCGCCAGTAGGCACTTCCTGCTCTCCCATGCGTGCAGAGCCTACTGGCACGGCGGCGGACGCCTGATCAGCGGTCTGAAGGTTCAGCGGTCGCGGTTGAAGCGGGTGGTGATCCACAGCAGCAGAAGCAGGGTGCCGAAGGCACCGAAGCCGGTGAGGTAGGGGCTGAGGCTTTCGTGGTTGCCGCCGTGCTCGGCGCCCTCGGCGAGGGTGACCAGGTGGGCGGCGGTGCTGTGGAGGCTCATCTTCGGCAGACCTATCGATCGGGGATGGGAGCGGAGACTTCGCGCACATCGTATGCGGGCGGTCGCGGCGCGCTCACGCCGACTCAGGCGTTGGCGTCGCGGCCCCTGTCGGTGTCCGTGCCGCCGGCGGCCGTCTCGTCGCCGGCCGTGTCGCCGCTGCGGTACCCGCGCAGCAGGAACCAGGCGAGCAGGGCCCCGCCCACCATCGAGACGAGCAGCAGGATCCGGAGCGTGTCGCCCGGCCCCTGCTGTGCGGTGGCCGCGAGCAGCGCGGCTGCGGCGTCGGCGGTGTCCGGCATGTCGGTCGTGCCCTTCGGTCGTCCTCGGCACCCTAGTTATCCACAGGGTCCCCGGCACACGGTAGCGCCAGCGCCTAGGGTGGGTTCAGTCAGGGGGACGAGCACCGACTCGTACGAACAGGGGGCATCCATGACCGAGAACGACCAGGGGAACGTGCCGAGCAGGCAGCGGAAGCGGTTCCCCGGCATCTCCTCGCGGGCCTACGAGCATCCGGCCGACCGCTCGGCCCTGGTGGCGCTGCGGAAGCTCAGCGGCTTCGACACGGCCTTCAAGGCGCTCAGCGGGCTGCTGCCGGAGCGCAGCCTGCGACTCCTCTACCTCTCGGACTCCGTCCGGGTGAGCGACGCGCAGTTCATCCACCTCAACGACATGCTGAGGGACGCCTGTTACATCCTGGACCTGGAGAAGGTCCCGCCGATGTACGTCGTCCAGGACCCCAAGCCCAACGCGATGTGCATCGGCCTGGACGAGCCGATCATCGTGGTCACCACCGGTCTGGTGGAGCTCCTCGACGAGGAGGAGATGCGGGCGGTCATCGGCCACGAGGTGGGGCACGCCCTGTCCGGGCACTCCGTCTACCGCACGGTCCTGCTGTTCCTCACCAACCTCGCGCTCAAGATCGCCTGGATCCCGCTGGGGACGGTCGCGATCACGGCCATCGTGACCGCGCTGCGCGAGTGGTTCCGCAAGTCCGAGCTCTCCGCCGACCGGGCCGGGCTCCTCGTCGGCCAGGACGTGCGGGCCTCGATGCGCGGCCTGATGAAGATCGCCGGCGGCAACCACCTGCACGAGATGAACGTGGACGCGTTCCTCGCCCAGGCCGACGAGTACGAGAAGGCCGGGGACCTGCGGGACTCGGTCCTGAAGATCCTCAACGTGCTGCCGCGCTCGCACCCCTTCACCACCGTCCGGGCGGCGGAGCTGAAGAAGTGGTCGGAGAGCCGCGACTTCCAGCGGATCATGGACGGGCACTACCCGAAGCGCTCGGAGGACAAGGACACCTCGGTCACGGACTCCTTCCGCGAGTCGGCCGGGCACTACGCCGACACGGTGCGGACCAGCAAGGATCCCCTGCTGAAGCTGGTCGGGGACATAGCCGGCGGCGCCGGTGACCTGGCGGGCGACCTGGGCGGACGGCTGCGCAACCGGTTCGGCGGCGGTCAGGGCGGCCAGAAGGCGGACGGCGACCCGGCCGGGGACGGCAAGGGCGCCGGAGGCCGGGCCGGGAGCGGGTCGGGCGACGGGGCCGGGGACGGTCAGAGCGAGGGCTGAGCGCTCGGCGCGAGCACTCCGCACAGCGCGGGGGCGGCCGGGCGGGCGGTGGCGTACGGGTCGGTGACCGCCGGACCGGCACCCGCGTCGGAGGCCCGCGCTCCCGCCAGGAGCGGCTTCAGGGAGCCCGTGGTGTCGGCGCCGCACGCCTGCGGGCCGGCCTCCACGGTGCTGGTCAGCAGTTCGGCGCGGTGCATGCGCAGGTCCTCGCGGTCGAAGCGGAAGTGCACCACGCGGTGGACCGTGAAGAGGGACGCCGCGGCGACCGGCCCCGTGCCCTGGGAGGCCGGGCGGAGTGCGTAGGTGTACGTGTGGTCCGCGGTGACGTCCAGCGTGTCGGGGTCGACCTCCTCGAAGCGGAGGACGCCCTGTACGCGGGCGGCGGGCTCCGCGAGGGCCACCTGCCGGGGGTCGAAGCGGACGAGCCAGGCGGCGAGGGCGTGCCGGCCGTCGTCGGCGGGCGACTCGACGCTCCGGTCGAACTGTTCCAGCTGGTCCGGGTCGAGCAGCAGGCGCGGGGGCCGGGTGGTCGCCCCGGACAGGACGTCGGGTTCCAGGGCGGAGGCCACCAGGTAGTCCTTGGCGATGCTGAGGCCGGTGACGACCTGGCTCTCGGCGAAGTGGGAGGTGCGCCCCGCGATGGGCAGGTTGATGCCGGCGGCCCCGGTGCGGTACTCGGCGGCCGGGCTGTGGGCGAAGAGCTGGGTGGGTGTGCCGCCCGGGACGGTGCCCTGGGGGGCGAGCGGGACCACGGTGGTCCGCAGGGGCTCGGCCCGCTGGTCGACGGGGAGCTGGTACGGGTTGCGTACGCCCAGGTAGATGGCGGTTCCGAAGGCGAGGAGGATCAGCAGCACGAGCAGGATCGCCTGGCGGGAGCCGCTCCGGCTCTCCCAGGAGGAGCGGTTGCGGACGGCCTGGGCGTGCTCGCCCATCCGCTCCCGGGCCGAGAACTCCTGGAGGTGGGCAGCGCGGATGAACGCCTCGTCGAAGACGACGGATCGGTACTCGTCCTCACCACCGCCGGAGAACCCCTCGGGTGTCTCCTCAGGCGGGTCGCCACGCCCTGCCATACCTTCAGGGTAGGTCTGTGGGGGCTTCGGTAAACGCCCGGAGACAAGTTCGGAGGAATTCCGCCGTCAGTGTGCGTCGCGGAGGGCGCGGG
>NZ_MWIG01000171.1:0-15717 GCF_002156145.1 Streptomyces sp. NRRL B-24572
GGGGGTGCGCGGCAGTCGAATGGGGCGGCCCGGGCCGGATCAGCGACTGACGGCCGTCGGATGGTCGGGCTTCAGGCCCCGCTGGTCATTCCCGGTGGATGGAATGGGGTGCCGGCGACCACCCGCCATGAGACGGACCCCGCTCCAGAGGAGGAGCTAGGTGGACGTGGCCACCGGTCTATTCCCCAAGCTTGTCAGCACCCGGGGGCAGGGAGAGCGTAGCCGGGGGTGGAGAGGGCTGGCGCGCGAATGACCTGCATCTACTCGCGGTAACCGAAGGGGAAGAATGTCGACATGCCGGGCATTCCGCCTCCCCTGGTGGGAGCGGTTGCACGTTTCCTCGCCCGAGACCCGCCCAACCCCCACCGGGAGCGACCAGCGGGGCCTGAATCCCGACCAGCAGACGGCGGTCCCACCAGAAGCCCACGAAGCACGCCCACCCCAAGGGGCCGACTTCACTCCTTGAGGTCGACTGTTGTGCTGAACGCCACTGCTCGTTCCTCAGCGTTCGGAGGCGTCCCGCCAGTAGTCCGCGAGCATCTCGCCCGGCCACGCCGGCTGAGTGACGGGCCCACGGGGGAGCATTTCTTGGAAGACCGCCACGAGATCGACGACCTGAGTGCCGTCGTCGGCGTCGAGGTCCGCGACGTGCAGGTCGCGCCCGTCGACCTTGAGCAGTCTCGGGAAGGAAGTGGCCAGCCGGGCCGGACGCCGATGGTTGTGGTGAACGAAGGTGCCGGTCGCCGGCCAGGCGGGGTTATCGCGGGGGCTGCGTGCGTGAAGTGCGACATCGTCCGGGGATCCGAGGTTGAAGAACCACGTGACCTGGAGGTGGGAGAACTCCTCGATGCCTTGCAGGGTTTCCACGGGGAACTCCGGCCGCAGGCGGATGACCGATTCCACGCCGCTCTTGAAGTCGTCGAGCCGTCCCGTATGGCCTCCGACGACATCGGCGATGACCGGCACCTCGATGAACTGTGAAGACATCGCCTGCCCTTCTCCCTTATAGACAACGCCACTTGGGGGTTCGGTGGCTTCGGTACCGTCAGGTTACTCGTCGAAGTGCGACCCGGGCGCACTCGTCCACCTCGGAGACAGAGGCGATTCCGCGGTTGCGGAAGGGGGAGGGCTGTCCGCGTGGTGAGTCCTTTCGTGAGTGGGGCATCAATGGGGTGAGCCTGTGAGCCCTCGCCTGGTCGATGTCAGAGAGCTCCTTCACTCCGTGCACCGACCGGCCATACGGCGACGGCGATCTTGGCCAGGTCTGCCTGACGCTCCTCGATGCCGAGTGGGCGCCAACCACCTCCTTCGAAGTCCCAGAGTCGTTCAATTCCAGACTCCCGCGTGATCAGGAGAGAGGAGGAGCTATAGGCGTTGACCTTCTCCGGGTACGCCTTGTTGGACGCAACCCGGTTCTTTCGGCCATGCAGCAGGGTCTGATTCCCGAGCCGGTTGATCCATGTGGAGTGCTCATCGAGGCGGAAATCGGTTTCCGGGCTCTTGGGGTAGATGTGCTCGACGTGCACGGCGGTCGCACCTGCGACGACGACGTCGTCAACGTCCGCATTCCGCCTCAGATGCTGCTCGATGACGGTGAGCAGGTATCGGGCCTGGGTGCTCCGTGGGATGGGAGCCTGAGCGAAGTCGGACTGGAACGTTGCATCATCAGGGGTCCAGGTGGTGATCTGATCGAAGGCTGCCGCCGTGGCGAGACCCGCGCTGACTTCCTTGGCTAGACCGAACAGTTTCTCTTCGAGCAGCGTCGACTCGCGCCGGCCCACAACCGTCCAGCGGACGTAGTAGCTGATGAGGGCTTGAGTGACCCTGACCATCTCGTTGTATGGAGCCTTCTCGGAGATGGCCAGAAGGAGGGGGTAAGCGGCGTCGGCGCTCAGGCTTTTCACCTCGTCCAGCAGGCCGTCGAGCGATTCGATTCCCGTGCTCGAGGTGATGAGTTCGATGTATCGGCCGGATGCATTCTGGAGTTCTGCCGCGAAGGTGCGCACCTCGTATCGGGGAGCGACTGCCTCGAATCGGGAAGTGAGTTCCTCGCGGATGGTAGTGTAAAGACTATGCGATCGCACGTCGCCGTGTCGCGCAACCCAGAAGTGTCGCAGGAACTTCTCTATGTCCTCGCGTCGGTCGAATCCGTCGAGTAGGGATCGCCAGGCGTTGTTTACTCTCTCCTTCTCTTCGTCGTTCCGGCTCTTTTCCATGAGGAAATTGCGGACGAGGTCTACGGTCGAGAGATCCTTGCCGCGAGAGTTGATGGTCTCGAAAACTTCGTTGGCATCGCTGGACGTAGGCGTTTGAACTTCAACAAATACCAGGCCCTTTACGAGGCAATCGGCCAGCTCGTCTAGCCAGTCAAGGCGATCTTCCTCGGAATAGATGGATTCCAAGGCCTTGGCGATGTGTGCCTTGAAGGACGCGTAGGAGTCCTTGATGAGTGTGTGTGAGGGGCGAGAGGGCTGCTCTGTCGCAGCCATCCTGCCAGTTGTCTCATTCCAGTTCTGGATGTAGTCCTTGAAGAAATCTCGATCAAAGAGCGAGAGGGTGAGGAAGTATTGGGGGTGTGAGTGTCGGCCGTCACGGCGTGCTATGTAGTCGCGCTGGATGTTGTTTGCTATGACTCTGGCCTCGGTCGAGGCCATGGTTCCCAGGGTGTCTCTGATCGCTGCGATCAGGATGGTTGACGTGGTGAGGCGCTGCTGGCCGTCAAGGAGAGACCGGGTCGTGATCTTATCGTCTGTGATGGTGACGATAGGGCCGATGAAGTATTCGGAAGAGGCTTGGATTCCCGTCCGCCGCGCCCGCATGAATTTCTGAATGTCGTCCCAGTATGTGTCTACTTCGCGCTTTCCCCAGGCATACTGGCGTTGGCTGTCATCTGGCACGACGACCGGCGGGTTGTTGGCTCCGATGAGCTGGCCGAGCGTCTGGCGGGCGGCGTTCTTGATGATGGCCATGCTGTTCCTCTCCAAGTCTCGCCAGAGGTTATCTCGTGAGGCGGTCCAGGCATTGCGAGTGGCGCAAAATAAGTCAAGAGGTGTGCGTTTTATGGCGAATTGACCTTGAAGTGGCTTGTCTGTGGACGAGCTGTCCGCTCTGTCGCCAGGTGTCTGGTAGCTTCGTTTCTTCTTGCTGTCCAGGATGCGAGGGTGGGGGATGGAGACGCAGATTCCCGGTACGAGCGCCCATGGTTTGCACGAGATTCTTGTGCAGGTGTGGGAGTCGGGGGCGAAGGACTTCCGGAGCGGGTGGGTCGAAGCGCTCGGTGTGGAGTGGGGATCGTCTGAATTCGCCCGCCGACATGCCGAGGTCGCCGGCCTTCTTGCGGAGACCATTCAGCACCTCCACGCCCTGCCCGAGGCGCAGCGGAATCGGTATTCTCGCTACTTTCCGCAGTGGTGGACGTCTGTCGTTCAACCCGATCTGAGCTGGGTAGATTCGGGCCGTCCGGCCCGTTCGTTGGTGACGCAGGAGACCCTGGATCACTTGGCGTCCGCGGCCGACCTGCTTCAGAGCGTGCTGGGAGGCACTTGCTCTGCTCCTGCCGGATCTAACCTGGATAGCCTGAGGGAGAGCTGCGACTCCTGGATCGAACTGTTGGCGCAGACCCCGGACGATGAGCTTGCACCCGCTATGCGGGACGAGATCGCGGCTCAGATCAGGCACCTCCTGTGGCTGATTGACAATGCTTCCCTCTTCGGTACTGCTCGGATCTCTCGCGAGGCCACCTCGGTCATCGGGTCCATTGCGCAAGCGTCCACGGGGCTGACGGGTCAGGATCTGGAGACCGGGGGGAGGTGGCGGCGCGGATTCGTGGCGTTCGTCGCGGCATCAGCACTCCTTGCCACGGGCACGACACAGCTGCAGACGGCGATTGAGGCAGGTTCAGGGGTAGTCAAGGAGATTACCCAGGTCGTCGAGGGGGTGACGGGGCCGACTGAGTAGGCAGCCGGCCCACGTCCGCCGTGGCTTCAGCCCGCTGCGATGGTCGAGTACGTCCACACGTCGGCGGGGAGCTCGTGGCGTAGCTTCCAGGTGATCCCCATGGGCTTGTTGCCCGTGTGTTCGACGTACTCGGCCGGGCCCAGGAGCATCCACGGCTGGGGTCCGCCGATGTCGGTCTTCTTGTAGCGGCGGACGAAGAGGAGGACGTGGGAGCCGTCTGCCTTGTGGGTTTGGTAGCGGCGACCCGTTGCTGACGTATCCGACGTCCGGTTCTGGGACTCCCAGTGGAAGAGCAGCTCGCTCAGGGCGTAGTCGTGATAACGCGTCTGGGGAGAGAAGTCCTTCTCGTCCTTTTCGAGGGTGATGAAGAGAGCGTCGGTGTTGATGTTCTCGCACCACTTCACGCCCTCGCGGAAGTGGCCGGGCACATCGCGGTTGACGAAGGACTGGCCCAGGGCGGGGAGGATTTCCTCGCGGCTGTAGGAGGCGTGGACGGTGAGGGGGAGGTCGGCGAGCGAGCCGTCCAAGCCGATCGGGACGTGGTCGAGCCGGTCCAGGGCGTGGGCCAGCACCTGGCGGAGTTCGCTCCGGAAGGCGTGCTGCGGGCGGAGTGACTCCAGTCCGTCCTCGTAGCTGGTGAAGCCGCTGAGAGGCCAGAGCGAGAAGTAGAGCATGCGAGCGAAAGCTTGTTCGCGCTCGCTCAGATCGCTGTAGCGAGGGGCGTCGTCCTCAAGGAGCGTGGAGTACGCGGCGATTCGTTCGGGGTCGTCGGCGTGGTGGAAAGCGGATACGCGCTTGAGGAGCGCCTCCTCGCCCTCCGGGGCATCCATCGGCAGCAACCCCGAGCGACGGAGGAGACCCGTCCAAGAGTTGCCGTTGCCGCGGTAGATCTCCTTCAGTTCCCGACCGCTCTCGTGCAGGTATGCCGAGAGCTGCTGCTCGCCGTACCGCCTGACCTCCTGTGCGAGCTGCGTGACGTTGACGCTGATCTGGCTGCGGATGTTGTCGATGATCAGTTCCTTGGCCTTCGACTCAAGGATGATCTGGCAGCCGGACGGCAGCTGGGGGAAGTCGTGCTCGATGTTGGTGAGGAGACGGTTGCGCGTCAGGTTGGTCAGGGCGCGGAACTGCTCTTCGAAGCGGAACTCCTTGCGGTGCTGTCCGATGAAGTCCAACACCGTGAGGACGGCCTTGTTCTGCGTGCGGCGCAGCCCTCGGCCCAGCTGCTGGAGGAAGACCGTGGCGCTGGAGGTCGGGCGCAGCAGGAGGAGGGTGTCGACATCCGGGATGTCCAAGCCTTCGTTGAACAGGTCGACCGAGAAGATCACTTGGAGCTCACCGGCGCGAAGGGCGTCCAAGGCGGCCTTGCGCTGTTCTCGGGGCGTTTCGCCGGACAGGGCCGCTGCCTTGAGACCGGCGCGCTGGAAGAAGTCCGCCATGAAGGTGGCATGGGCTACGGAGACGCAGAAACCGAGAGCACGCATGGCTCCCGGGTTCGCCACCTTGTCCCGTACGGCCTGAACGACGAGCCGGGCTCGGGCGTCATTGCCCGTGAACAGATCGCTGAGCGCCGCCGAGTCGTAGGCCCCGCGCTTCCATGCGACAGCGCTCATGTCGGTGGTGTCGGAGATTCCGAAGTAGTGGAACGGGCTCAGAAGGTCGTTCTCCAGCGCCTCCCACAGGCGCATCTCCGCCGCGATGCGTCCGTCGAAGAACTCGTCCTGGACGTTTCGGCCGTCCATGCGCTCCGGAGTCGCGGTGAGGCCCAGGAACTCCACGGGACGGAAGTGGTCGATGATCCGCCGGTAGGTCGAGGAGACGCCGTGGTGGAACTCATCGATGACGATGACGTCGAAGTGGTCCGGGGACAGCTGCTCCAACCTCTGCGTGTTCAGCGATTGCACGCTCGCGAAGACGTGCTGCCACCGGGCAGGTTCGAGCCCGCTGTGCAACTCCTCCCCGAAGTTGGCGTCCACGAGCACGTCCTGATAGGTGCGCAGTGACTGGCGCAGGATCTCCTGCCGGTGAGCGACGAACAGCAGCCGCAGGTCGCGGCCGTGCTGCTGCCGAAGCTGCTTGTAGTCCAGTGCGGCCATGACGGTCTTGCCCGTGCCCGTTGCGGCCACGAGGAGGTTCCGATGCCGGTCGTGGACCTCGCGCTCCACCTGGAGGCGCTCCAGCATGTCCCGCTGGTGCGGGTACGGCCGTACTTCCAGACCTGAGAGCGTGATCGGCTGGTCTGGTGCTGCGCTCTTGCCGTGGCCGGCCACCCGGAGCGCTTCGCTGAGCCGCGCGCCATCGCGATCGGGGTCGTACGCCTCGAAAGCGGGGTCACTCCAGTAGGAGTCGAAGGTCGCCTCGAACTTGCGGACGGCATCTGGTGTTGCGACCGAGGACAGGCGGACGTTCCACTCCAGTCCGTCGAGGAGCGCTGCCTTCGACAGGTTGGAGCTACCGACGTACGCCGTGTCGTATCCGCTGTCCCGGCGAAACAGCCAGGCCTTGGCGTGGAGGCGGGTCGACCGGAGCTCGTAGTTGACCTTCACCTCGGCGTTGAAGCGTTGGACGAGACGATCGAGGGCCTGCCGTTCGGTCGCCCCGATGTAGGTCGTGGTGATGACCCGGATCGGGACGCCCCGCGCATGAGCTGCTTCGAGCGACTGCTCGATGACCCGCAGACCGTGCCACTTCACGAAGGCGCAGAGGAGGTCGACGCGGTCAGCCGTGGCCAGCTCTGCCCGCAGCTCGAATCCGAGGCTGGGGTCTTCCGGTGCATTGGTGAGGAGGGCGGCCTCCGCCAACGGGGTCGCAGGGCGAATCCGGTACGCGCCCTGGGCCTCCTGCTCCGCGACCGCAAGGAGCTGGCGTGGGCCATCGGCGACGAGCTCGACCCATTCACGGGCGCCCTCGATGGTGTTCATCGATTCGAGGATGTGATTGGCCGCATGCACGTGCTCTGAGGCAGGCAGCCGCTCCAGGATGCGGCGCACTGTGTCGGACACGTGCTGGGCAAGGACGCGGGGGGAAGACTCGGGGCCGACGGCGTCGTCGATCGCATGCCGACCACGATCTGTGAGCTCCTTGAGCTGTGCTTCGAGTCGCAGGGTTATCAACTGCTCGTAGAGACCCGAAACCGGCCCGCTGGAGTCCGACAGCTCGCTCATCGTTTTCCCCTCCCTGATCAACCGCACCATTGGTATCAGGCGCCACCGACAAACTCTCGGTGATGCGTGAGCCCGGTGCGCTGATCACTCCGCCCCGTGGCACTCCCCGTACGCCCGCCCCGAGCCGCACCAGCACTCTGCCGTCCTGGCCGGAGGCCAGGCAGTCGCGCGGCCCCGGGCCGCCAGGGTCGTCGCGTACTGGGGCAGGAGGTCCGCGTTGGAGGGGTGGGTGGATTCCGAGGCGGCGAAGGCTTCGTAGGAGGGGACCGTGGCTCGGACGATGCCCAGGTTGGGGGTGCCGGCGGCCGCCAGTTCGCGGAGGGAGGCTTCGATGTCTGTCAGGTGGGCTCGGTACGTGGGGTACTCCGCCTCCAGTTCCGGGTACGCCGCCAGGAGCTCGTCCAGTTCCCGTTCCGGCCAGTGGAGGACCGCGACCGGGAAGGGGCGGGAGAGGGCCGTGCGGTAGGTGCCCAGTTCCGAGCGGAGGCGGGTGATCTCCGCCTGGAGTTCCGCCGGGTCCGAGGAGCCCAGCGACCACAGGCGCTTCGGGTCGTGGAGTTCGTCAAGGCCCACCGTGCCCGTGTGCAGGCGGTCCGCCCGGACGTCCCAGGCGTCGTGGTCCCGGGCCAGCATGCGGCGGATTCGGTGGCGGGTGATCAGGAGCGATTGGGTTGCGTGGGGGAGGTCTTCCGGACCCGCCAGGAGGGTTGCCGCTTCCGTGAGGGCCGACTCCGCCGCTTCCAGTTCGTCGTGTGCTTCCAGTGTTTCCGCGGTGATCTCCCAGGCCGTCGCGTCCGACGGCTTCGTCCGCCGGATGCCGTCGATGATCGCCCGCGCCTCGGCCTCGTGGCCGTACTCCCACAGGTTCGCCGCCTTCAGCGCCCTGATCAGGTGCGGGTTCGCGGGCTCCCCGGAGAGGAGTTCGTCGTACAGGGCCGTCGCGCCCTCGCGGTCTCCCGCCAGTTCCCGGTGGGCCGCGGCCTGGAGGTAGAGGGGCTCCCGGTCTCCCGGGTACTGCGCTGCGGTGCGCAGCAGACGCTCGGCTTCGGTGGTGTGGGCGGCAGGCGTGTCAGGGCGCATGCCCTTCACCGTACTGCTGTACGGGCCTGGAGAGTTGGCACCTCAGCGCTTATCGTGCCCCGCGTGCGGATCACGCAGCGGGAGCGGGTGCCGGTCGTCGTCCAGGGGCGAGGACGATCTCGTACGGGCGCACGCGCGCTGTGGCTGGGCGCCGAGACCGCCGTCACCTGCGGGGTCCTCATCCTGCTTCTCGTCGTCCATCAGCTCTGGTGGACCAACCGGGAGGCCCGCGCCGAGGCCCGCGAGCAGGTGCGCGTCCTGGAGCGGGAGTGGGACGTCTCTCCGTCCCCCGAGTCGTTCCCCGAGCCGTTCCCCGAGCCGTCCGGTGACCTTTCCGGTGGCCTCTCCGGTGAGCCCGTCGCCGAGGTGGGGGGTGGGGGCGGCTCCCCGGACGGTGTCGAGTCCCGCCCTCCGCGTGCGACCGCGCCTTCCGCTCCTCCCCCTTCCGCCGCCTTCGCCGTCCTCCGTATCCCCCGGCTCGGGCTCACCGTCCCCGTCGCCGAAGGCGTCTCCAAGCGGTCCGTGCTCGACAAGGGGTACGTCGGGCACTATCCCGGCACAGGTGGGGTCGGACGGGTCGGGAACTTTGCGCTGGCCGGGCATCGGAACACGCACGGTGAGCCTTTTAGGTATCTCAATCGACTCGCCCCCGGGGATGAGATTTCCGTGCGTACGCGGGCGCGTACCTACGTCTATCGCGTCGATCTTGTGTTGGCCTCGACCTCTCCCCGTGATGTGGGGGTTCTTCGGGCCGTGCCTCGGTCCCTCGTCAAGCCCTCTTACGGGTACGACGCTCCCGGCGCCTATCTCACCCTGACCACCTGCACCCCCGAGTTCACCAGCACCTATCGGCTCGTCGTCTGGGCGAAGCTCGTGTCAACGAGATGATCCGCGTCCCAGTACGAGCGTGAGCGCCGCTCCTGTCGCCGCCAGTCCCGCCGAGACCAGCAGTGCCGTGTTCGGGTCCGTCTTCACCAGGGCCAGGGTCAGGGCCACCCCCGCCGAGGAGCCGATGTAGCGGGCGGTGTTGTTGGCGCCCGAGCCCATCGCCGCCCGCTCCGGCGGTACCGAGTCGACCGCGAGCCGGGGCAGTGCCGCGTTCAGGAGGCCGCTGCCCGCGCCCGCCACCAGGAGGCCCGGGAGGAGACGCGGCCAGGGGCCTTCCAGGCCGCCGAGGAGGGCGAGGATGCCCGCCGCCGACAGGGTGAAGCCCGTGGCCAGTTGGTACGCGGCGGACAGCCGGCCCGCCAGGCGGCGCGCCTGCAGCGCCGCCACGAACGCCGTGCCCGACCAGAGGAGGAACAGCAACGCCGAGGCCAGTGGTGACATCCCCGCCCCGCTCTGGAGCAGTGCCGGCACCACGCTGAACAGGCCGATCACCGCCAGGCCCGTGAACAGCGCCCCCAGCGTCGACGCCAGGAACGCGGGCCTCCGCAGCAGCGTCAGGTCGATCATGGGGGTGTGGCTTCGGTGCTCCACCATCACGAACAGCGTCGTCAGAGCGGCCGATGCCAGGAGCAGGAGGCCCACCTGGGGGCGCAGCCAGCCGTCCCGGCCGAGGGTGAGGGCGGTGAGCAGCGCCGTCAGGGACAGGCCGAGGGCCAGGGCTCCGGCCATGTCCGGGCGAGGTGCTTTTGAGGGCTTCGCCTCCTTCGGCAGCGTCCGTGCCCCTGCCCCCGCGATCGCCAGCGCCGCCGCCCCCAGCGTCCCGTACGCCAGGCGCCAGTCCGCCAGGCTCAGCGCCCCCGCGAGCAGGGGGCCCAGGGCGATGCCTCCGCTGACCGACGCGCCCCAGATGCCGGTCGCCCTGATCCGGTCCCGGCCCGCCGGGTACGCGTGGGCCAGGAGGCCCAGGCTGCCCGCCAGGACGGCCGCGCTCGCCGCGCCCTGGGCGATCCGGGCCGCGGTGAAGGTGAGCGTCGAGCCGGCGAAGGCGCCGAGCGCCGTGGTGAGGCCGAGCGTGAGCGTGCCCAGGAGGAAGATCCGGCGCCGTCCGTGCGCGTCCGCGAGGCTGCCCGCCACCAGGAGGAGGACGGCCAGGCCGAGCGGGGTGCCGTTGAGCAGCCAGGCCTGCGCCGAGGCCGGAGTCCCGAACGCGGCGGCCATGTCCGGGAGGGTCAGCATCGGGGCCGTGTAGTTCATCAGCGCGACCGCGGTGGCCGCGGCCGTGACGGCGAGGGTCGCCCGGGGGAGGCCGGCGCGGGTGGGTGGTGCGGTGCGGGCCGTGGTGGCGAGTGTGGGCATGGCAGGGACCTCCACCTCTTAGGTTCGGTGAATGAACCTTACGGTAGCAGCAAAGTTCGTTCATTGAACTCATGGTGGGTACGATGGACCCCATGGCTCTCGGCAAGGACTACTCCCAGCAGCAGTGCTCCATCGCCCGCGCCCTGGAGGTCGTCGGCGAACGCTGGACCCTGCTCGTCGTCCGCGACGTCTTCTACGGCGTCCGGCGCTACAACGACTTCCTCGTCCACCTCGGCATCCCCCGCGCCGTCCTCGCCGCCCGCCTCCAGTCCCTCGTCGACGCCGGCGTCCTCGACCGGCGCCGCTACCAGGAGTCGCCCCCGCGCGACGAGTACGTGCTCACCGAGCGCGGCCTCGCCCTCTGGCCCGTCCTGCGCGCGCTCGGGCGGTGGGGGCGCGAGGAGCTGCCCGGCGCCGTGCCCGTGCGCCACTTCCACCACGTCGACTGCGGCACGGAGCTCGGACCGTACGGCGAGTGCCCGGCCTGCCGGATCCCCGTGCCCCCCGCCGACATCGAGATGCGGCCCGGCGCCGGGGTCGACCCGGACCCCGCCGATCCCGTCAGCCGCGCCCTCCTCCGGCCCCGCCGCCTCCTCGTCCCCCTGGAGTACGCGAACTCGTGAGCGAGGCGCGGGAACTTCCCGGTCTTCCCGTGCGTCCTCCTCCTGAGACGATCGACAGACGGCCGACGGACGGCCGACCCAGGTCGAGAGGAGGTGGCGTCGGATGACCATCAGGGCCCTGGTTCTGCGTATCGTCGCGCCGCTGTTCTTCCTGCTCGCCCTCGCCGACCTGCTCCTCTCCGACGGCGGCGGTCTCTCCGCCGCCTTCGCCCTCGCCGCGACCGGCCTCGTCCTCGCCCTCTTCGGCGCCCGCACGGCCCCCGCCGTGCAGCCCCACGCCGTCCGCACCGCCATACGCGACCGCGAGCGGCGCACCGCCTTCCTGCCCCAGCGCGATCCCGACGCCGCCGGGCGCCGCAGACCCCGCGCTCCCGGCCGTCCCCTCCCGACGGCCGCGTAGGGAGCCTGCCCAGCACGTTCAAGCACCTCTCGCGGATCCGTCATGCCGAATTCCCATGCCCCGGCACGACGAGACCCCACGGAGGGCTCCCTTGAACGTCTTCGCTTCCCTGGTCGAGCAGCTCGCCGACCTGCTCCAGCCGCTTTTCGCCACTACCGCCACGGCCGCCGCGATCGTTTTCTTCACCCTGCTCGTACGGCTTGCGATCCACCCGCTCTCCCGCGCCGCCGCACGCGGCCAGAAGGCCCGCACCCGGCTCGCCCCGCAGCTCGCCGCCCTCCGCAAGAAGCACGCCAAGAACCCCGAGCGGATGCAGAAGGCGATCATGGAGCTGCACGCCGAGGAGAAGGTGTCGCCACTCGCCGGCTGCCTGCCCAGCCTGCTCCAGGCCCCCGCGTTCTTCCTGATGTTCCACCTCTTCTCCAGCGGGCGGATGGCCGGGCACAGCCTCTTCGCCGCGCCGCTCGGCGACCACTACGCCGACGCCCTCGCCCACGGCGGCGTCTTCGGGCCCGCCGGCCTGGTCTACCTCGTGCTCTTCGCGATCGTCGGTGCCGTCGCCACGTACAACTATCGCCGGGCCGGGCGGCAGCCGGCGCCGGTCGCCGTGGACCCCGGCCAGCCGGGGGCCGCGGTGGCCGCGGGCATGGCCCGGTACCTGCCGCTGCTCTCCTTCGCGACCCTGATCTCCGTCGCGGTCGTGCCGCTCGCCGCCGCGCTCTACATCGTCACCAGCACCACCTGGACCGCTGTCGAGCGGGCCTTCCTCTACCGGGACATGCCTCAGGCGGCCCTGGTTACTCCCGCGTAAGGGTCCAGTGTGTGAACGGGGTCTTGCAGACTGACCCGTTCTCTCGGAGGATCGACCAATCCTCCGATGGCCGCACTCCATCGGCCGGGGCACCCTCAGGGCCCTTCCGGGCCCACCTCGACCACAGGGAGAAGACCATGAAGCTGCTGCGTGTCGGTCCGGCGGGAGCCGAGCGTCCCGCCCTGCTCGACCAGGACGGAACGCTCCGAGACCTGTCCACCCTCGTCGACGACATCGACGGCAGTCTGCTCGCCGACGCCTCCGCCCTCGACCGCATCCGGGGCGCGGCGGCCGCCGGCGTGCTGCCCGCGCTCGACGCCACCGGGCTGCGCGTCGGCCCGCCGGTCGCCCGGATCGGCAAGGTCGTGTGCATCGGGCTCAACTACCACGGGCACGCCGCCGAGACCGGTCAGGCCACCCCCGCCGAGCCCGTCGTCTTCCTCAAGGCCGCCGACACCGTCGTCGGCCCGGACGACACCGTGCTCGTACCGCGCGGCTCGGTGAAGACCGACTGGGAGGTGGAGCTCGCGATCGTCATCGGCCGCACCGCCCGCTACCTGGAGACCGACGAGCAGGCCCTCGCGCACGTCGCCGGGTACGCCGTCGCCCACGACGTCTCCGAGCGCGAGTGGCAGATCGAGCGCGGCGGCACCTGGGACAAGGGCAAGAACTGCGAGACCTTCAACCCGCTCGGCCCCTGGCTCGTCACCGCCGACGAGGTGCCCGACCCGCAGGACCTCGGCCTGAAGCTGTGGGTCAACGGCGAGCTCAAGCAGGACGGCCACACCTCGGACCAGATCTTCCCGGTCGCGGAGGTCGTCCGGTACGTCAGCCGGTTCATGACCCTGTACCCGGGCGACGTCATCAACACCGGTACGCCCGCGGGCGTCGCCATGGGCCGGCCCGAGCCCAAGCCGTACCTGCGCCCCGGTGACGTCGTCGAGCTGGAGGTCGAGGGCCTCGGCCGGCAGCGGCAGGAGCTCAAGGGCGCCTGACGGCAAGCGGTCGAGGGCGCCTGACCGCCGGACGGGCCCCAGAGCCTGTCCGGCCCTGATCCGCCGGACGGGCCCAGAGCTCAAGGGCGCCTGACGGGCAGTCCCTCGAAGGCGGTCACAGCGGTACCACGCGGCCCTCGTGGGCCGACCGCCGTGCCGCCTCCAGGACGTCGAGGGCGGCGGCCGCCTCGTGCGCGGTGACCGGGTTCTCGCCGGTGCCGCGCACCGCGGCGGCGACGGCCGCGTAGTACGCCGGGTAGTCGCCGGGCAGCGACTCCACCGGAATGCCGCCGCCGGTCAGCGGCGACTCCCCGGCCCCGATCCGGCCCCACAGCCTCTCGGGCTCCACGCCCCAGGCCGCACCCGGCTCGGGGCGCAGCCCCTCGCGGAGGTCGGCCTCCTGGGGGTCGAGGCCGTACTTCACGAAGCCGGCGCCCTGCCCGAGCACCCGGAAGCGGGGGCCGAGCTGGGCGGCGGTGGCGCTCACGTACAGGTGGGAACGGACCCCGTTCGCATGGGTGAGCGCGAGGAACGTGTCGTCGTCGGCCTCGGCGCCCGGCCGGCGCACGTCCGACTCGGCGTACACCGACACCACCGGCCCGAAGAGCACGAGCGCCTGGTCGACGACGTGGCTGCCCAGGTCGTACAGCAGCCCGCCGATCTCCTCGGGCGCCCCCGACTCGCGCCAGCCGCCCTTGGGCTGCGGCCGCCACCGCTCGAAGCGGGACTCGAAGCGCTGGACCTTGCCGAGCGCGCCCTCGTCGAGGAGCCGTCGGAGGGTGAGGAAGTCGGCGTCCCAGCGGCGGTTCTGGAAGACCGAGAGCAGCAGGCCGCGCTCCTCGGCGAGGGCGGCGAGCGCGCGGGCCTCGGCGGCGGTCCCGGCGAGCGGCTTGTCGACGACGACCGGGAGGCCGGCCTCCAGGGCGGCCGTGGCGACGGCGACGTGCGTCTTGTTGGGGGAGGCGACGACGACCAGGTCGAGGTCGGCGGACGCCCCCCGCTCCCACAGCTCCTCGGGGCGGGCGGCGACCCGGACGCCGGGGTGGGCGGCGCGGGCCTCGGCGGCCCGCTCGGGGTTGCCGGTGGTGACGGCGGCGAGGACGAGGTCCTCGGAGGCGGCGATCAGCGGGGCGTGGAAGACGGAGCCCGCGAGGCCGTAGCCGACGAGTCCGACGCGGAGCGGGGCGGTCATGCCCTCCACTTAAGCAACGCTGTTGCCAAAGTGCAAGCAGCGGCCACAATGGGGGAGTGAGGAAAGAGAACGCGCAGGTACCGGCCCCGCGCAGTCCCAACGCGGCGCTCGTGCTCGACCTGCTGCGCACGGCGGGGGAGACCGGGATCAGCCGCCTGGAACTGGCCGAGCGGACCGGGCTCACCCCGCAGGCCGTCAGCAAGATCACCGCGCGGCTCCGGGCCGAGGGCCTCGCCGTGGAGGCCGGCCACCGCGCCTCGACCGGCGGCAAGCCCCGTACGGTCCTCCGTCTGGTGCCCTCCGCCGCGTACGCCGTCGGCGTCCACCTCGACCGCGACGAGCTGACGGCCCTCCTCACCGACCTCGCGGGCACGGTCCTCGCCCTCCGCCGCCGCCCCGTGGACCTCGGCGCGGGGGCGGGGCCGGTCCTGGACGCGGTGACGGAGGAGGTACGGGCGCTGCTGGGCGGAGCCGCGACGGGCGCCACCGTCCTCGGAGCCGCGACGGGTGCCCCCGCCCTCGGAGCCGCGACCGGCGCCACCGTCCGCGGAGCCGCGACCGGCGCCACCGTCCGCGAAGTCGCGACGGGCGCCACCGTCCGCGGAGCCGCGACGGGTGCCCCCGCCCTCGGAGCCGCGACCGGCGCCACCGTCCTCGGCGTCGGCCTCGCCATGCCCGGGCCCCTGGACCACCGCGCCGGGGTGCCCGGCCGGGTGACCGGCTTCCCCGAGTGGGCCGGGCATCCCGTACGGGACGAGCTGGCGGCGCGCCTCGGGCTGCCCGTCGTCCTCGACAAGGACACCAACGCCGCCGCCCTCGGCCTCGCCCTGCGCCCCGCCGCCCCCGGCTCCTTCGCCTACGTCCACCTCGGTACGGGACTCGGCGCCGGCCTCGTCCTCGGCGGCGCGCCGCTGCGCGGGGACAGGACCGGGGCGGGCGAGCTCGGCCACCAGACCGTCCAGCTCGACGGGCCGCCGTGCGGGTGCGGAGGGCGCGGCTGCCTGGAGGTCCTGTGCCTGGCGGCGGTCGCGCGTGGCGAACTCGCCGAGGCCGCGCGGATCCTGGGCACGGGCGCGGCCAACCTCGTCCGGCTCCTCGACATCGATCAGGTCCTCCTGGGCGGGCGGGTGGTGCTCGCCGCGCCGGAGGTCTTCGCGGAGGGGGTGCGGGAGGTCCTGGCCGGCCTCGGCCTGACGACCCCCGTCGGCCTCGCGACCGGCCGGGACGCGGTGGCGGAGGGTGCGGCGTGGC
>NZ_MWIG01000172.1:0-7014 GCF_002156145.1 Streptomyces sp. NRRL B-24572
GCGAATCCGGTTCCGCCCGCCGGAACGCGGGCGGAACCGGATTCGCCTCCGTACTGTCCGCCGTTTCGTCCGTCCCTCGATCGCCGTCGGAATGATCGGAAAAATGTCCCTGAGCCGCAGCCATGCGGGGAAGAGTAGGCGGAACGGGGCCTCTGTGCAGGGAGGACACCCGGCCCGGACGAGCGGCTTCCCGCCACATGCGAAGATTCTGGGCGTGAGTGCCATTGACCGCCCGCAGGGCCAGCAGACGAAGCAGCAGTCGCGGACGTACGACTCCGCGTTCCTCAAGGCGTGCAGGCGTGAGCCGGTGCCCCACACCCCCGTCTGGTTCATGCGACAGGCCGGGCGTTCCCTCCCCGAGTACCTGAAGGTCCGCGAGGGCATCCCCATGCTCGAGTCGTGCATGCGGCCCGAGCTGGTCACCGAGATCACGCTCCAGCCGGTCCGGCGCCACAAGGTCGACGCCGCCATCTACTTCAGCGACATCGTCGTCCCGCTCAAGGCCATCGGCATCGACCTCGACATCAAGCCCGGCGTCGGCCCGGTCGTCGCCGACCCGATCCGCACCCGCGCCGACCTGGCCCGGCTGCGCGACCTGACCCCCGAGGACGTCCACTACGTCACCGAGGCCATCGGGATGCTCACCGAGGAGCTCGGCGACACCCCCCTCATCGGCTTCGCCGGCGCGCCTTTCACCCTCGCGAGCTACCTCGTCGAGGGCGGCCCCTCGCGCAGCCACGAGCACACCAAGGCGCTCATGTACGGCGACCCGCAGCTCTGGGCCGACCTGCTCGACCGCCTCGCCGAGATCACCTCGGCCTTCCTCAAGGTCCAGATCGAGGCCGGCGCCTCCGCCGTGCAGCTCTTCGACTCCTGGGTCGGAGCGCTCGCCCCGGCCGACTACCGCCGCTCGGTGATGCCGGCCTCCACCAAGGTCTTCGACGCGGTCGCCGGCTACGGCGTCCCGCGCATCCACTTCGGTGTCGGCACGGGCGAGCTCCTCGGCCTGATGGGCGAGGCCGGCGCGGACGTCGTCGGCGTCGACTGGCGCGTCCCGCTCGACGAGGCCGCCCGCCGCGTCGGCCCCGGCAAGGCCCTCCAGGGCAACCTGGACCCGGCCGTGCTCTTCGCCTCGACCGAGGTCGTGGAGGCCAAGACCGACGAGGTCCTGGCCGCCGCGAAGGACCTGGAGGGGCACGTCTTCAACCTGGGCCACGGCGTCATGCCGGCCATGGACCCGGACGCCCTGTCCCGCCTCGTCGAGTACGTGCACACGCGGACGGCCGTCTGACCGACGGCCGCCCGCGTGCGGTGGGGGCTCAGAACTCGCAGCTGATGGGCGGGTTGCCGGTCCCCACCCGGCAGTAGTCGAGGCCGATGCCGCCGCTGACGGTGGCGTTGTTCGTGTCGACGCGGATGTAGTCGTTGCCCGTTCCGCCGTTGACCTGGCCGGCGACGACCGTGCCGACCCTGATGTAGTCGCTGCCGTCGCCGCCGAGCACCTGGCCGCTGGACGTGGTGACGACGATGTAGTCGTTGCCGCCCAGGCCGTTGATCGTGTCCGTCGAGTTGATGGACGCGCACGTGATGTAGTCGGAGCCCGAGGTTCCGTTGATGGTGGGGCCGGCGGCGGGGATGCCGTTCACCTGGCAGGAGACCGCGGCGTGGGCGGGCGTGCTCAGGACGAGCGGAGTGACGACGAGAGAGGCGGCGCAGAGCGCTCGCGCGGCGTTTCTGATCATGTGATCAGTTACCTATGGTGACGCTCTGATCGCAAGCCGTCACCATGGGTGATCCGCCGCTCGGGTCATTCCGCCGCCCGAACGGCCGCCACCGCCTTGCGCGCCGCGACGAGCACCGGGTCCCACACCGGCGAGAAAGGCGGCGCGTACCCCAGGTCCAGGGCCGTCATCCCCTCCACGGTCATCCCCGCCGTCAGCGCCACCGCCGCGATGTCCACCCGCTTCGCCGCGCCCTCCCGGCCAACGATCTGCACCCCGAGCAGCCGGCCCGTGCGCTTCTCGGCCAGCATCTTCACCGTCATCGGCGCGGCCCCCGGGTAGTAGCCCGCCCGGCTCGACGACTCGACCGTCACCGTCACGAACCGCAGCCCCACCTCCCGGGCTTCCTTCTCCCGCAGGCCCGTCCGCGCGATCTCCAGGTCGCACACCTTCGACACCGCCGTGCCCACCACGCCGGGGAAGGTCGCGTAGCCGCCGCCCACGTTCGAGCCGATGACCTGGCCGTGCTTGTTCGCGTGCGTGCCGAGGGGCACGTGCCGCTCCCGGCCCGAGACCAGGTCCAGGACCTCCACGCAGTCACCGCCGGCCCAGATGTTCTCGTGGCCCCTGACCCGCATCGCCAGATCGGTGAGCAGCCCGCCGTACGCCCCGAGCGGCAGTCCCGCCGCCCGCGCCAGCGAGGTCTCCGGCACCACGCCCGTGCCGAGGACCACCACGTCCGCCGGGTACTCGTCCGCGTCCGTCGCCACCGCCCGCACCCGGCCCTCCGAGCCGGTCAGGATCTTCGTCGCCGGTGCCGAGACGACCGTCCTGATCCCGAGCCCGTCCATCGCCCGGTGCACGAGCCGCCCCATGTCCGGATCGAGGGTCGCCATCGGCTGCTCGCCCCGGGTCAGGACCGTCACCTCGTAGCCCCGGTTCAGCAGGGCCTCCGCCATCTCCACCCCGATGTACCCGGCGCCGACGACGACCGCCCGCCGCCCCGGCGCACCGGACAGCGAGTCGAGCAGCGCCTGGCCGTCGTCGAGGGTCTGCACCCCGTGCACCCCCGGCGCGTCGATCCCCGGCAGCGGCGGGCGCAGCGGCCGGGCCCCGGTCGCGATCACCAGCTTGTCGAAGCCCGTCCACGCCTCCGTACCCGCCTCCAGGTCCCGCGAGCGGACCCGCTGCCCCGGGACGTCGATCTCCGTCACCTCGGTCCGCGTCCGCAGGTCGATGTTATGGGCCCGGTGCTCCTCGGGGGAGCGCGCGATCAGCTCCCCGCGCGAGGCCACGTCCCCGCCGACCCAGTACGGGATGCCGCAGGCCGAGTACGAGGAGAAGTGCCCGCGCTCGAAGGCGACGATCTCCAGCTCCCCCGGGGACCTGAGCCTGCGCGCCTGCGACGCGGCGGACATGCCCGCCGCGTCGCCACCGATGACCACCAGTCGTTCGCTCATGAGACTCATGGGACGAAACTACTTCTCCGGACTCTCCTGGGGGGCCGGAACCACGGGCGCCCCTGCGGCGTTCCGCGGGGTGTCCGGCAGGCCCGGGACGGCGTCCGCCGGCCGGGTGCGGGCCGCGAGGCGCGGACGGACGAGACGGCGCCACAGGACGAAGAGGATCAGCGCGACCGCGAGCCACGGGGCCAGCGCGGTCAGGACGATCCCCACCCAGGCGGCCGCGCCCACCAGCGCGTTCCAGCCGCCGCCCAGGGCGTCCCCGAAGCCGGGGCGGCCCTCCTCCCGCTCCTCCGCCGACGGTTCCTCGGGCTCGGAGAGCCGGAGCGTGATCGTCGCCATCGTCGTGCTGTCCTTCAGCGAGGCCTGCTGGGCGAGCAGTGCCTCCAGGTCCGCCTGGCGGCGGCTCAGCTCGCCCTCCAGGGTCACCACGTCGGACAGCTTCTCCGCCCGGTCCATCAGCGCCCGCACCCGCGCCACGCTCGCCCGCTGGGTGGCGATCCGGCTCTCCACGTCCACCACCTGGTCGGTGACGTCCTTGGCGGACGCCCGGCGGTCGAGCAGCTTCCCCGCGCCCGCGAGCTCGGTGAGGACGGAGTCGTACCGCTCCTGGGGCACCCGCAGCACGATCTGCGAGGTCAGGTGCGTGCCGTCGACCCGCTCCGTCGTCTCGTTCTCCACGTGCCCGCCCGCGTCCGTCGCCACCCGACGGGCCGTGACCAGGGCCTTCGCCGCGTCCTTCACCTCGACGGAGAGCTCGGCGGTACGGATGACGTGCTGCCGTGCCGGCGCCTTCGACGCGGGCTTCCCGGCGGCGCCCGACGCGCTGTCGGCCGCCCCGTCGGCGGGCTTCGCCGCCGCCATGCCGTCGGCCTTGCCGTCCGAGGCGGACTCCGTGGCGCCCGCCCCGCAGCCGGTCAGGACCAGTGAGGCCGTCAGCAGGACCGCGGCCGCCGTTCTCGTTCTTGCTGCCCGCACGAGGTTCCCCCCAGGATGGTGGTGAGTAGTGCCCGTTGGACGTACGGGCACGCCGTACGGGTTGCCCTCCGGCGGTAGCGATGCGGTCACGGTCAGGCCTCGGAACGGGCGCGGGCGGGCGATTTGAGAGAGTGGTGCCATGAACGCGGACACCACGGGACACCACGCCGGGCATCGCGCCGGGCCGCACGCCGGGCCTCACGTCGTCGTCGCCGGAGGCGGGATCGCCGGACTCGCGGCCGCCCACCGGCTGGCCCTCGCCGGCCACCGGGTGACCCTCCTCGAAGCGGACGCCCGGCTCGGCGGCAAGCTCCTCGCCGGGGAGATCGCGGGCGCGCCCGTCGACCTCGGCGCCGAGTCGCTGCTCGCCCGCCGCCCCGAGGCCGTCGCCCTCGCCCGGGCCGTCGGTCTCGGTGACCGGCTCCAGGCCCCCGCGACCACCACCGCGTCCGTCTGGTCCCGGGGCGAGCTCGTCCCCATGCCCAAGGGGCACGTCATGGGCGTCCCCGGCGACCCCGCCGCCGTCGGGGGGCTGCTCTCCGCCGAGGGCGTGCGCCGCATCGGCGGCGACCTGGAGCTGCCGCCGACCGAGATCGGCGAGGACATCGCCATCGGCGCGTACGTCGCCGCGCGCATGGGCCACGAGGTCGTCGACCGGCTCGTCGAACCCCTCCTCGGCGGGGTGTACGCCGGTGACGCCCACCGCATCTCGATGAAGGCCGCCGTCCCCGCCCTCTTCGAGGCCGCCCGCGTCCACCCCACGCTCACCGCCGCCGTCCACGCCGTCCAGCGGGCCGGCGCGGCCACCCCCGCCGACGCGGCGGGCGCCGCCACCGGCCTCGGCGGCTCCGCCTTCCTCGGCATCGACGGCGGCATCGGCACCCTCCCCGGCGCCGTCGCCGACGCGGTCCGCGCCGCAGGCGGCGAGATCCACACCGGCACCCCCGTGAACGCGCTCCTCCGCACCGGTGCCACCGGCTGGCAGGTCGTGACCCCGCACCGGACCTTCGACGCCGACGCCGTCGTCCTCGCCACCCCCGCCGGCACCGCCGCCCGCCTCCTCGGCGGCCACGCCCCGGAGGCGGCCGCCGAGCTCGACGCCGTCGACTACGCCTCCATGGCCCTGATCACCCTTGCCTTCCGCCGCTCCGACATGCCCGCCCTGGAAGGCTCCGGCTTCCTGGTGCCCCCCGTCGACGGCCACACCATCAAGGCCTCCACCTTCTCCGCCCAGAAGTGGCAGTGGGTCGCCGACGCCGCCCCCGACCTGTTCGTGCTCCGCACCTCCGTCGGCCGCCACGGCGAGGAGGAGCAGGTCCACCGCGAGGACTCCGACCTCGTCGACGCCTCCCTCAAGGACCTCGCCGCCGCCACCGGCCTCGCCGCCCGCCCGGTCGCGTCCACGGTCACCCGCTGGATCGGCGGCCTGCCCCAGTACCCCGTCGGCCACCTCGCCCGCGTCGCCCGCGTCCGCGAGGCCGTCGCCGTCCTCCCCGGACTGCGGCTCGCGGGCGCCGCGTACGACGGCGTCGGCGTCCCCGCCTGCATCGCCTCGGCCCACCGCGCGGCCGACGAGATCATCGCCACGTCGGGAACGGGGCACCCCGGTGCGGGGCACTCCTCGTGACGGGCGAGAATAGGCGTATGAGTGCGCCCGAAAAGATCCCGAACGCCGGTAAGAAGGCGAAGGACCTCAACGAGGTCATCCGCTACACCCTGTGGTCCGTCTTCAAGCTGCGCGACGTTCTCCCCGAGGACCGCGGCGGTTACGCCGACGAGGTCCAGGAGCTGTTCGACCAGCTCGCGGCCAAGGACATCACGATCCGCGGCACGTACGACCTGTCCGGTCTGCGCGCCGACGCCGACGTCATGATCTGGTGGCACGCCGAGACGAGCGACGAGCTCCAGGAGGCGTACAACCTCTTCCGCCGCACCAAGCTGGGCCGCGCTCTGGAGCCCGTCTGGTCGAACATGGCGCTGCACCGCCCCGCCGAGTTCAACAAGTCGCACATCCCGGCCTTCCTGGCCGACGAGAACCCGCGCGACTACGTCTCGGTGTACCCCTTCGTCCGCTCCTACGACTGGTACCTGCTCCCGGACGAGGACCGTCGCCGCATGCTCGCCGACCACGGCAAGATGGCCCGCGGCTTCCCCGACGTCCGCGCCAACACGGTCGCCTCCTTCTCGCTCGGCGACTACGAGTGGCTCCTCGCCTTCGAGGCCGACGAGCTGCACCGCATCGTCGACCTCATGCGCCACCTGCGCGCCTCCGAGGCCCGGATGCACGTCCGCGAAGAGGTCCCCTTCTTCACCGGTCGCCGCAAGAGCGTCGCCGACCTGGTGGCGGGCCTGGCCTGACGGCCGTACGAAAACCTGGTGGCGCGCCCGGCTCCCGGCCGGGCGCGCCACCCCTTGATCCGGAAGATCAGACGGCGGCAGAGCCACTGCCCGCCGCTCCAGCGACACCGGGTCCGGCTCCGGGTGCGGCGCGCTTCATGCGCGCCGCACCGGCGTCATTTCCGGGACCTTTTCCTTCGTGGGGTCTCAGCCCTGCAGGGCCGCGCGGAGCTCCGGCTCCAGGACGGCCGGACCGCGCGTCGCGAGAGCCGTGAGCGGATCGGTGCGCGGATCGGCCGACGACAGCCCCGAGAGCAGCCGCTGCCCGGCCGGGGACGCCCAGCGCGTGTACGGATACACCTCGATCCCCCCGATCAGCAGGCAGAGCCCCGCCCCGACCAGCGGCATCGCGAAACCGGCGATGACCGGGGCCCGCTCGTCCCCCGGCACGAGCAGCACCGCGACCGTTCCGAGCACCAGCGTCAGCAGGAACCCCGCCCGTACCGCCCGCACCC
>NZ_MWIG01000173.1:0-7396 GCF_002156145.1 Streptomyces sp. NRRL B-24572
GCCAGGTGATCCGCTCGCCGGGGCAGTCGGCGGCGGGGAGGAGGCCCAGCTGGCGGGGGGCGCCGATGAGGACCTCGGCGGCGCGCAGGACGCGGCGGGAGCTCTCGGGGAGCCCGTCCCAGCCGTCCGCGCCGATTCCGACGACCGACACCACCGATATCGCAGCGTTCACGCGGGCGACTCTACGTGAGGGCCGCAGGTGGGCGGGGTGTGGCGGCCCTCACTTCTGGGCGTTCTGCCCGACGTAGAAGAGCAGCCAGACGAAGCCCGCGAAGGCGTGCGTCGCGAAGACGTACACGAAGACGCGGAGCATCACGCCCCGTTCCTTCCACCGCTCGTTGTCGTGCGCCGCCTTCTCCGTCATGCGTCCCAGGGTACGGGCCGGAATAGAGGAGGGAGTCGCACCGTTGGAGATGATGGTTTAAGATTCAACCAATAGTCCGCAAGGCAGGACCCGCGAGAGGTGAGCACGATGCAGTTCGGGATCTTCACCGTCGGTGACGTGACGACCGACCCCACCACCGGCCGTACCCCCACCGAGCACGAGCGCATCAAGAACACCGTCGCGATCGCGCTCAAGGCCGAGGAGGTCGGGCTCGACGTCTTCGCGACCGGCGAGCACCACAACCCGCCGTTCGTGCCGTCCTCCCCGACGACCCTCCTCGGGCACATAGCCGCCCGCACGGAGAACCTGATCCTGTCCACGTCCACGACGCTGATCACCACCAACGACCCGGTGAAGATCGCCGAGGACTACGCGACCCTCCAGCACCTCGCCGACGGCCGCGTGGACCTGATGATGGGCCGCGGCAACACCGGCCCGGTCTACCCGTGGTTCGGCCAGGACATCCGCCAGGGCATCCCGCTCGCCATCGAGAACTACGCGCTCCTCCACAAGCTGTGGAGGGAGGACGTCGTCGACTGGGAGGGCAAGTTCCGCAGCGCCCTCCAGGGCTTCACGTCCACCCCGCGCCCGCTCGACGGCGTCCCGCCGTTCGTCTGGCACGGCTCCATCCGCTCCCCCGAGATCGCCGAACAGGCCGCGTACTACGGCGACGGCTTCTTCGCGAACCACATCTTCTGGCCCAAGCAGCACACCGAGAAGATGGTCCGGCTCTACCGGCAGCGGTACGCGCACTACGGCCACGGCACGGAGGAGCAGGCCATCGTCGGTCTCGGCGGCCAGGTGTTCCTGCGCAAGAACTCGCAGGACGCGGTACGGGAGTTCCGCCCGTACTTCGACAACGCGCCGGTCTACGGCCACGGTCCGAGCCTGGAGGAGTTCAGCCGCGAGACCCCGCTGACCGTCGGCTCCCCGCAGGAGGTCATCGAACGCACCCTGTCCTTCCGCGAGTACGTCGGCGACTACCAGCGCCAGCTGTTCCTCGTCGACCACGCAGGACTGCCCCTCAAGACGGTCCTGGAGCAGCTCGACATCCTCGGCGAGGAGGTCGTCCCGGTGCTGCGCAAGGAGTTCGCGAACCTGCGGCCGGCCGGAGTCCCGGAGACGGCCCCCCTCCACCCCGCCGTCCTCGCTTCCAAGGAGATCTGACGCCATGCAGACGCTGAAGCTGGTCGCCGTGTCCGCCGGACTGAGCGCCCCGTCCTCCACCCGGCTGCTCGCCGACCGGCTGCTCCAGGCGGCCCGGTACCGGCTGGCCGAGCAGGAGTACGCCGTCGACGTCGAGGTCGTCGAACTGCGCGACCTGGCCGTCGACATCGCGAAGAACTTCGTGACGGGCTTCCCGTCGGCGGCGCTGGAGGAGGCGATCGAGAAGGTGACGGCGGCGGACGGCGTCATCGCGGTCACCCCCGTCTTCACCGCCTCCTACAGCGGCCTGTTCAAGTCGTTCTTCGACCTGATCGACCCGACGGCGCTGAGCGGTACGCCGGTCCTCATCGGGGCGACCGGCGGCACGGCCCGCCACTCCCTGGTCCTGGACCACGCCCTGCGCCCCCTGTTCGCCTACCTCCGCGCCTCCGTCTCCCCGACCGCCGTCTACGCGGCCTCGGAGGACTGGGGCTCGGGCGGCGACGAGTACACGGAAGGACTGCCGGCCCGGATCACCCGGGCGGGCAACGAGTTCGCGGACGCGGTGGCGGCGCGGCCGGCCCGGCGCACGGACGAGGACGAGGTCGTCCCCTTCGAGAAGCAACTGGCGGACCTCCGCCTGGACTGACCCCACACCGGGGCGGGCCCGCACCTGGCTTGGACGGTACCCGCGTGGGCCCGCACCCGCTGCCGTGTGGGCAATCGTCCCGCTGGGGCAAGGGGGTCCCCCTGCTCGAGCGGAACGATTGCCCACAACGGGCGGGCGCGGGCCCACAAAGGGCGGGTGCCCACAACGCGGGCGGTGGCGTCAGTACGGGGCCGGGTGGCCCGTCGCGTCCTCGTGTGTGTAGAAGAGGTAGAACGCCGCGCCTCCGATCACCACTCCCGTGATCAGCCCCAGCACCGTCGACGAGTAGATGCTCGCGCCCGTGAGGCTGTACAGGAAGCCGACCGCGATGCCGGCGAGGGCGCCCCAGGCGCCGCCGCGGACCTCGCGCGGCAGGGCGTGGCCGTAGCGCCGGAGGGCGTACAGCGCGACGGCGAGGACGACGGCGGAGATGAGACCCAGCCAGAACTGTCCCCAGCTGAGCGCGCCGCCGTCGCGGGCGTTCACCTCCGCGTACAAGCCGTACAGGACGCCGATCGTGACCGGGAGTCCCCAGCCGTGCGTACTGATCCGGCGCCTGGTGGGCACCGCTGCGTGTGCGGCCATGGCAGGAGCTCCTTCGTCTCTCGCCCCCCTGGTTCCGGGTCCCGCACCCTCCAGGGCACACCCGCGCCCCGTGCCCCGCAAGTGGATCAGCCTTCCGCCGCCACCGCCGCCAGGCGGGTCAGGGCCTCGTCGAGCACCGCGTGCGGCGGGGACGCGAGGCCCAGCCGGACGGCGTCGGGAGCCGCACCGCGCCCGACCGCGAAGGCGCTGCCCGGGGTGACCGCCACGCCCGCGCGTGCGGCGGCCGCCGCCGTGAAGGTCTCCGCGCGCCAGGGCGCGGGCAGCTCCCACCAGCAGTAGTACGCGTGCGGGGAGGTGCGGAAGGTCTGGCCGGCCAGTCGGCGCCGGACCAGGGCGTGCCGGGCCTCCGTGTCCGCCCGCTTGAGCGCGACCGCCTCGGCGACCGTCCCGTCCCCGGTCCAGCGGGTGGCGGCGGCGAGCGCGAGCCCGCCGGCGGTCCAGGCGCCGGAGCGCAGGGCGTCGGCGACAGCGGTGCGGAGACGGGCCGGCGCCACGACGTAGCCGACGGTCAGTCCGGGGGCGAGCCGCTTGGAGAGGCTGTCGACGAGGAGGACCCGCTCGGGGGCGTGCGCGGCGAGCGGCGCGGGCGCGTCGGGGAGGAGGAAGGCCCAGGTGGTGTCCTCGACGGCCGTCAGGTCGAGGCGGCGGAGGAGTGCGGCGAGTTCGGCCCGCCGTTCCTCCCCCGCGGTCGTGGAGAGCGGGTTGTGGAGGGTGGGCTGGAGGTAGACGGCGGCGAGGGGCCCGGCCCGGTGCGCGGCCTCCAGGGCCTCCGGCCGTACCCCCTCCGCGTCGAGGGCGAGCGGGACCAGCCGGATGCCGAGGCGTTCCGCGACCGCCTTGACCAGGGGGTACGTGAGCGCTTCGACGCCGAGCCGGCCGCCGGCCGGGACGAGGGCACAGAGCGCGGCGGCGATGGCCTGGCGGCCGTTCCCGGCGAAGAGGACGCCGTCGGGGTCCGGCGCCCAGCCGGGCCGGGCGAGGACGGCCACCGCGGCCTCCCGGGCCTCGGCCGTACCGGTCGCGGCGGCCGGCCGGGAGACGGCCTCGGCGAGCACGTCGGGCCGGGCGAGCGCCGCGAGCGCGCGGGCCATCAGCTCCGACTGGCCTCCGGCCGCCGGGTAGTTGAGCTGGAGGTCGACGGGCGCGGCGCCGGTCGCCTCGGCGAGCGCGGGCCCGGGCAGCGGGGGCGCGGCCCGGACGAAGGTGCCGCGCCCGACCTCGCCGACGACCAGTCCGCGGCGGGCCAGTTCCCCGTACACGCGGATGGCCGTGGAGTTCGCGATCCCGTGGCGGCGGGCGAAGACCCGCTGGGGCGGCAGCCGGTCGCCGGGGCGCAGCCGCCCGTCCCGTACGGCGGCCTCGACCCGGTCGGCGATCCTCCGGTACTCCTCCACGAGCCCCGCCCCCCTCATCGCCTTCATCGCCCGCACCACCCGCATTGCACCGAGAGCAAAGATCTCATTGCACCGAGCAGTTGGGGCTGCCTAGCCTGCCGTCATGCCCACCTTCTACGAGGACCGGGGCACCGGCCCCGCTCTCCTCCTCGTCCACGGCCATCCCTTCGACCACACCATGTGGCAGCCGCAGATCGACCGCTTCTCCCGCACCGGATACCGGGTCGTCGCCCCCGACCTGCGGGGATACGGCGCCACGCCCCTGGGAACCACGACCGGCGCGACCCTCCTCGGCGACTTCGCCGAGGACCTCGTCGCCCTCCTCGACGAACTCCGCATCGAGGAGTGCGTCCTCGCCGGCCTCTCCATGGGCGGTCAGATCGCCATGGAGCTCGTCCGCCGCCACCCCGAGCGGGTCCGGGGCCTCGTCCTCGCCGACACCTTCCCCGCCGCCGAGACCGAGGACGGCAGGAAGGCCCGGAACGCCATGGCCGACCGGCTCCTGCGGGAGGGCATGCGCGGTTACGCCGACGAGGTCCTCGACCGGATGGTCGCCCCGTACAACACGCACGCCGCACCCCACGTCCACCGCATGATGCGCAGCACCGACCCGGTCGCCGCGGCCGCCGCCCTGCGCGGCCGGGCCGAGCGCCCCGACTACCGGGAGACGCTCGCCGGCGTCGCGGTGCCCGCGCTCGTCGTCGTCGGCCGGGACGACACGTACACCCCGGTGGCGGACGCGGAGGAGATGCACGCCCTGCTGCCCCACTCCACGCTCACCGTGATCGAACGGGCCGCCCACCTGCCCAATCTGGAGCGTCCCGAGGAGTTCGACGCGGCCCTCGACGCCTTCCTCCGCTCACTCGTTCGGCCCAGTTGAAAGTTCGGAATCGTACGAACGCTCCCACGATGGGGCCATGAGCCAGAACACCGCACCCCGCAAGGCGGCCCCCCAGCAGAGCACCGCAGGAGCCTGGGCCTCCGGCGGCACCCTCTTCGCCGGCGTCCTCATGCTGGTCACCGGCTTCATGGACGTCTTCCAGGGCATAGCCGGCATCGCCGAGGACGACGTCTACACCCGCATCGGCGACTACGTCTTCAAGTTCAACCTCACCACCTGGGGCTGGATCCACCTGATCCTCGGCGTCATCGTCGCCATCGCCGGCATCGGCATCCTCAGGGGCGCCGAGTGGGGCCGGATCGCCGGCATCTCCCTCGCCTCCCTCAACGTCCTCTTCCAGTTCCTCTTCCTGCCCTACCAGCCGTGGTGGGCGCTCTTCTCCATGGCCATCTCGATCTTCGTGATCTGGGCGCTGGCAACGGACGACGCGTACGGCCGGGGCGAGACGTTCTGAGGAGCGGGCAGATGAGACGCACGACGGGAGTCGCCCTCACCGCCGCCACCCTCCTCGTCCTCTTCACCGGCTGCGACAACACCAAGGAAAAGGCGGGCCAGATCGTCTCCTCCGCCACCGCGGCCATCGCCTCGGCCGCCCAGGACAAGATGAACGAGGTCAAGGACGGGGTGAACGCCGGCGCCGACGTCAAGGCCGGACCGACGAGCACCGACGGGGACCGCACGGTCGCGGAGATCACCGCGACCAACCCCAAGGACGAGAAGGCCGACTACACGATCATGGTCAACTTCCGTGACGAGGACGGGAACTTCCTCGACGCGGTCGTCCTGAACATCAACGACGTCGAACCCGGCAAGTCCAAGACCGGTACGGCACGCAGCAATCGGACCCTCTCGGGCGAACCCAAGGCGGAGATCGCGCAGGCCCTGCGACACTGAGGCGCGTGGACGACCCGCTGCCCCTCCGGCCCAGGCACCGCACGGCAGCCTGGGCCGGAGGGCTGCTCCTGATCGTGCCCGCCGTGATCGCGGGCTGCCGCATCCTGGACACGGACGCGGTCACGCCCGTACCGCAGCTACTCTCCCTCCTCCCCTGGCTGACGGTCCCCGCCGCACTCGGAGCGCTGCTGGCGATGACCGCCCGCCGCCGCGCCCTGTCCCTCCTGGCCGTCGTCGTCCTCGCCACGACCGCCTGGAGCGCCCTGCCGTACATGCCGCGGCTCATCACCTCCTACGGCCTGCCCCTCGCCCGGGTCCGCGTCCTCGCCGCCAACATCGAGTTCGGCGAGGCGACCGGGGCGCTGATCGACACGATCCGACGCGAACGTCCCCAGCTGGTGTTCGTCTCCGAATGCGACCGCGCCTGCGGACACACCCTCACCAGCACCTTCGCCACCGAACTCCCCCACCACGCCTCCGTCGACGCCGACGGCTCCGCCGGCTCCGTCCTGCTCAGCGCCTACCCGCTGCGCGACAAGGGGATCCCCCCTGCTCGAGCGAAGCCGAGAGCTCGGGGGAGGGTGATCCCGGCGGCCATGGGCATGCCGGGCGCCACCGCCGAGATCGCCGGACTGCCCGTACGCCTCCAACTCGCCCACCCGCTGCCGCCGCTGCCGGGCCGGGTGGACGCGTGGAAGCGGGAGCTGGGCCGGATCGCGACCGTGGCCGCCGGCCGCCCGTACGACGAGCCGTTCCTGCTCGCCGGAGACTTCAACGCCTCCCAGGACCACGCCGCCTTCCGCGCGATCCTGGACCGCGGCCGCCTCCAGGACGCCGCCCGCCTCGCACGCACGAGCCGCACCCCCACCTGGCCCACGGAGGGCCCCGTCCCCCCGTACGTCCAGATCGACCACGTCCTGGTCAGCGACGACTTCAGCGTCGCCGGCATCCGCTTCCCCGCCCTCGCCGGCTCCGACCACCGGGCGGTCCTCGCCGATCTCGACCTGCGCGGCGGGCGCTGATCGGCCACGCTGTAAGGCATGGAGAACGAGGAGATCCTGGACGACATCGGCGCCCTCGTCGAGGAGGAACGCGCCCTGCGGGAGCGCGCGGGCACCGGCGGCCTCGCCCCCGAGGAACGCACCCGCCTCGCCGCCCTGGAGGTACGCCTCGACCAGTGCTGGGACCTGCTGCGGCAGCGGCGCGCGAAGGCCGAGTTCGGGGAGGATCCGGACGAGGCGACCCTCCGCCCGGCCGCAGAGGTCGAGTCCTACCGCAACTGACCCCACGCCGTACGGACCCGCGCCCGCCGCCGTGTGGGGCCCCGCGCCCTGCCCGTGTGGGCCCGCGCCGGGCTGGGCGGCGCCCCACCGCCGTGTGGGCAATCGTCCCGCTGGGCAAGGGGGTCCCCCCTGTTCGAG
>NZ_MWIG01000174.1:0-24245 GCF_002156145.1 Streptomyces sp. NRRL B-24572
CGATGTCCACGAGCAGGTGGTGGCGGGGGAAGGCGCCGCGCAGCCGCTGCACGAACGCCACCATGTCCGGCCAGGCGATGAAGCCGATGTCCGGGAGCCCGTAGTACGAGGCGGCGAAGCCGAACCCGGAGACGAACATCCCGTCGTAGTGGTCGGCGGCGACGGAGGCCGAGTACATGTCGTACACGCCGATCAGCGGGGTCGTCCCCGGCGCCGCCACGGCCTCGCGCAGACTGCTTCCGTAACTCAACGTATGACTCCTGGTCAGTTCGGGAAAACACGGCATGGGTGAAGAACCGCCGCAACACGGCGGGGCTTTACCAAAACCTGATGATTTCCTGAACCAAGCACGAACATCGCTGTACGAGCGCTTTACTCACTCTCCAGGAGTAGCGCTTTCACCGGAGAAACGTCACTTGCACGAGGAACCGGCTTGACCCGTGCGGCAGATGGGAAGACGGCGGCGCCGCTACCCGTAGCTCCGCGCGGGCGCCGGCCCCGCCGCCGCGGCCACCGCCTCGGCCAAGGCCTCCACCTCCGCGGCGGCGAGGCCGGAGACGGTGAGCCGGACGGCCGGCCCCGCGTCCATCCGGAAGCGGGCGCCCGGTGCGACGGCCCAGCCCGCGGCGAGCAGCCGGGCCACCGCGCCGGTCTCGTCGGACACCGGCACCCAGACGTTCATGCCGCCGCGCCCGTGCGCCTCGACGCCGCGCCGGGCCAGGGCGCGCACGAGTCCGTCGCGCCGCTTTCCGTACGCGCGCGCGACGACGGCCGGGTCCACCGCCTCCGTGGCCCAGAGGTGCGCGACGGTCCGCTGGAGCAGCCTGCTGACCCAGCCGGGGCCGAGCCGCTGCCGCCCGAGCACCCGGTCGACGGTCTCGGCGTCCCCGGTGAAGGCGGCGATCCGCAGGTCGGGCCCGTACGCCTTGGCGACCGAACGGACGAGCACCCAGCGGTCGGTGACGCCGGCCAGCGGGTGGAGGGGTTGCGCGACGATGCCGTGCCCGTGGTCGTCCTCGACGAGCAGGACGCCGGGGTGTCCGGCGAGGACCCGCCGCAGTTCCCGGGCGCGGGCCTCGGTGACGCAGGCACCGGTCGGGTTCTGCGCCCGGTCGGTGACGATCACCGCTCGCGCCCCGTCCTGCCGGATCGCGCGCTCGACCGCCTCCGGCAGGGGCCCCTCGTCGTCGACGGCGATCGGCACCGGGCGCAGTCCGAGCGCGGGCACGAGGTCGAGGAGGCTGCCCCAGCCCGGGTCCTCGACGGCGACGGCGTCGCCGGGCCTGAGGTGGGCGGCGAGCACCCGCTCGATGGCGTCGAGGGAACCCGAGGCGACGCCGATCGGCCCGGCGGGCACGCCGTCCGCGTCGAAGGCGGAGCGCGCGAGGCGCCCGAACTCCTCGTCGACGGGGGCCTCGCCGTACATGCCGGGCCGTTCGTCGTACCGCCGGGCGACCTCCGCGAAGGCCTCGACGAGGGAGGGAAGCAGGGCGGGGTCGGGGCTGCCGTTGCTCACGTCCCGGACCCCGGCGGGCGCCTCCACCCGGATCGAGCCGCGCGCGGTCGTGGCGGGGCGGGGGCGCACCCGGCTGCCGCGCCGCCCGTCCGTCTCGATGACCCCGCGCTCGCGCAGGGTGCGGTAGGCGGCGGCGACGGTGTTCGGGTTCACGCCCAGGGTGAGCGCCAATTCCCGCATGGGCGGCAGCGGCTGGCCGGGCTGCAGCGCGCCCGCACCCACCCCCCGCTCGACGCTGGCGGCGATGTCCGATGCGCGACGACCTTCGATCCGATATTCTACTAGCACAAACACAAGTATGCACTAGTGCAATGGAGTACGCAATGAGCGCCGCCGCCGACACGAGCACCACCGCCGACACGCACGCGCCCGGCGGCGCCTACGCGCCGACCGACCGGACCGTGCCCACGCGCTCCCGCCACCGCGCCTCGTACGACAGGGAACTCGTCCACTCGATACTCGACGAGGCCTACGTCTGCCACCTCGGCTTCGTGCGCGACGGCGCGCCGGTCGTCCTGCCGACGCTCTTCGGCCGGGTCGGCGAGCGCCTCTACGTCCACGGCTCCACCGGCTCGCGACCGCTGCGCGCGGCCGGCGACGGCGTCGCGGCCCCCGGCCTGCCCGTCTGCCTGACCGTGACGCACGTCGACGGCCTCGTGCTCGCCCGCTCCGCCTTCCACCACTCCCTCAACTACCGCTCGGTCGTCGTCCACGGCACCGCCCACCAGGTCACCGACCCGGAGGAGCTGCGGACCGCTCTCGACGCCCTCGTCGACCAGGTCGTCCCCGGCCGCTCGGCCGACTCGCGCCCCGGCAACGCCAAGGAGCTCGCCGCCACCGCCGTGATCCGGCTCGACCTGGACGAGGTCTCGGCGAAGGTCCGCACCGGCGGCCCCAACGACGACCCCGAGGACCTCGGCCTCCCCCACTGGGCCGGCGTGGTCCCCGTACGGGGCGGCTACGGCGCACCGGTCCCGTCCGAGGACCTGGACCCGTCCGTCGCCCTGCCCGGCTACCTGACCGCGCTCTGACCGCGTCCGACCGAGGAAGGACGGACCGACGATGCTGATCCACCCCTGGGACGCCGCCCACGACGAGGGCGAGTGGCGCGACTGGCTCGCCCGGCACGACTTCGGCCAGCTCGCCGTCAACGGCCTGCCCGGCGAGCCGCCGTGGGTGCAGCCGATGCACTTCCGTTACGACTCCGAGCCCGGCCCGTACGGCCGCGCCCTGGCCCACCTGGCCCGGCCCAACCCGCTCTGGCGCGCCCTGGAGGCCAACCCGACGGTGCTCCTGAGCGTGGTCGACGACTACGTGTACGTCCCCGGGCACTGGACGGCCCCCGAGGGCGCGCCGTCCGAGCACGGCACCCCGACCTCGTACTACGCGGCCGTCCAACTGCGCTGCACCGCGCGCGTGGTCGACGATCCGCAGGAGAAGGCGGCGCTCCTCAACCACCAGGTCGCCCACTTCCAGCAGGAGGGCGGGACCGCGACCGCGGCCCCGGGCGAGGCCCCGTTCGGTCGCCTCCTGTCGGGGATCCGGCTGCTGAGCCTGGAGGTGACCGACGTACGCGCGAAGTTCAAGTACGCGGGCAACAAGCCGCAGGAGGTCCAGGACCGCGTCTCGGAGCGGCTCGCCGAGCGGGCAGGCCCCGGCGACCTGAACGCCCGGGCCCACCAGCAGCGCCGCCGCACGAACGGATGACACCGGTGGGGGCGGGTCGCGGAAATCCCGCCCCCACCGGGGACCTACACCGCCACCGGCTCCCGCCTGCGCGCCTCCGCCGCCGTCCGTGCCTCCGCCAGGGCGAGGCCCGTCACGGCGGCGAGCAGCAGCAGGGTGCCGAGCACGATCGCGACGGTGAGCCGCTCGCCGAGCAGCGAGACCGCGATCAGGGCCGCGCTCACCGGCTCCAGGAGCATGATCACGGAGACCGTGGCGGCCCGGACGACGGCCGCCCCGGCGAAGTACAGCGCGTAGGCGAGCGCGGTCGGCACCGCCGCCACGTACACGAGCAGCAGCACCACGCTCACCGGTGCGTCGGTGTGCGGGACGAGCCCCTCCGCGAGCGCCGCCGGCAGCAGCCCGACCGCCCCGATCGCGAAGGCCCAGGTGGTCGTCGCCAGGGCGTCCGTGCCGCCGCCGTCACGGCCGAGCCACCGGGTGATCAGGGTGATCGCCGCGTATCCGGCCGCCGAGACCACCGCGAGGACGACGCCGAGGGGACGTACCTCCGCGGCCCCGCCGCCCAGGACGAGGACGAAGAGCCCGGCGAGCGCCCCGCCGACGGCGACGACACCGCCGCGGCCGAGGCGCTCGCCCATGGTGAGCCGGGCGCCGATCGCGATGAGGACGGGTCCCGCGCCCAGGGTGACGACGGTGCCGACCGCGAGGCCGGTGGCCTCGACGGCGGCGAAGTACGCGCTCTGGAAGACGGTGAGACCGATGCCCGTCCCGAGGATGCGGGCCGTCCGCCGGCCGCGCGGTGCGCCGTCGGTGCGGGCGGCGGAGCGCCGGGGCCGCAGCGCCAGCGCACCGAGCAGCAGGGCGAGGCCGCCGACGCAGCGCCAGAAGGAGAGGGCCAGCGGGCCCATGTCGCTGACGCGGAAGATCAGCGAGGCGGCGGCACCGGCCGTGCCCCAGGCGATCCCGGCGACGATCAGATAGAGGAGGCTCCGCCCGACGGACAGGGCGGATCCCGAGGAGTTCGACACGTGGGTTCTCCGTGGAAGACAGGAGGGAAAGGTGGTCGCTGGGCTCCGCGCGCGGGCAGCGACGAACCGCCCGGCGGTGAGAAGTCACCTGCCCGGGCCCGGTCTTCGTCGGGGAGAACCTCCGCGCGCGCTAGGCGGCGGGAGGCGGAAGCACGGTCGAATGCATGTCCGGCACCCTACGAGGCGGTCCGCCCGGCCGACAACTCCGCGTCCCGCTCCGTGGGCTCCCCCGCTCCGGCCGCCGCACCGGAACCGGCGACCGGCTCCGACGGGGGCGCCTTCGGCGTGGAGGACTGGGCGATGAAGGCCCCGACCAGAACCACCGCACCGCCGATGATCTGCGGCGCGTCCAGGTGCTCGCCGAGCAGGATCCAGGCCAGGACGGTCGCGATGACCGCCTCCAGGCAGGCCACGACGCCCGCCACCTGCGGGGAGAGCTTGCGGACCGAGATGACCCCGGTGACGTACGCGAGGACGGTGGCGATCAGCACGATCCAGCCGATCAGCAGCCACGCGGGCACGCTGGTCCCGTCCATGTCGGCGCGCCCGCCGAGGACGCCCCAGTCCATGCCCCAGGGCCGGGCCACGGCGGTGAGGACGAGGGCACCGATGAGCAGTCCGTACGCGATGACGCCGACCGGATCGGGCCGCTCGGCCTGTTCGGCCTCGTCGGCGCCCTGGTCGGAGAGGACGAAGTAGCCGACCTGGCAGCAGGCGGCGGCGAGGGCGAGGAGCAGGCCGACGAGGTCGAAGCTCAGCCCGGACCAGACCTGCACGACGCAGGCGAGGCCGCCGGCGGCGAGGACGACGCCGAGGGCGGCGGCGCGGGTGACGGGCCGGCGCTGGACGAAGCGGACCCACCCGAGGACGAGGGCGGGGGCGAGGTACTCGATGAGCAGGGCGACGCCGACGGGTATGCGGGAGATCGAGGCGAAGTAGAAGGCCTGGACTCCGGCGACGGCGAGCAGGCCGAAGCCCACGAGGAGGGCGGGTTTGCGGCGCAGGAGGTCCCGGTGGCGCCAGGCCACCGGCAGCATGACGAGCGCGGCGCCGGCGACCCGGAGCCACACCACGTGGAGCGGGTCGAGTCCCGCCTCGATGAGCGGCTTGGCCGCCACTCCTGAACCACCGAATGCGAAGGCCGAGGCCAGGGCGAGTCCCAGGCCGGCGCTTCTCCCCTGAGACGCGTGCATCGGGTCATCATGACAGGGCGCCGTCAGGGGCGTAACCCCCGTTACACCTGTTGAGACGGCTCCCCTCCCGGCGCGGCGACGCGGGCGGTCAGCGCGGCCGGATCGACCCCCGCGCGGCGCAGCACCTCGACGGCCCGGCTCTCGGGGTCGGCGGCGACGGCGACGAGCAGGTCGACCCCGCGGGCCTGCGGCTCGCCGCGCTCGGCTGCCCGTCGGAAGGCCCCCTCCAGGGCGGCGGCCGCGGCCGGCGACCAGGGGGAGGTACGAGTGCCCGGGGACTCGGCACCGCGCGCGGCGGGCAGCAGCCGCCGGGCCGCGGACTCCTCCTCCACCCGCTGCCACCGCAGCCCGTAACCGATGGACCGCTGGGCGAGATAGCCGAGGACGCGGGCGAGCTGTTGTCCGCCCCCGAAGGCGGCACCGACCTCGGGGTCGGACTCGATGAGCGAGTGCAGGAGGTGGGCGGTGTCGATCTGGCGGTCGCCGTCCCTGAGCGCCCGGCGTCGCGCACCCGACACGACCGTCGCGAGCGAGGGCGTCAGGAAGGGCGCGAGCTCCGCGCGCGGGGCGACGGAGGACGGGAGCGGCTGGGGGCGCGGGACGGGATGGTGGTGCACCCTCCCACCTCATCAGGCCGGGACGGCCGGAACATCACCGGGGAGAAGCATGTCCGCATCCCACCGGAGTTGGGCACGGGCGATCGGTTCCTCCTCCTTACGGATGAGATCGCGCGCGTCGCCCCCGAGGGGCGCGCGCCGCCTTGCTTTACGCCCCCGTTGCAACCACGAGTCCCCTTCCCCGCGTCCTCCGGTCGTGTTCTGGATGGTGGGTCTGCTCGCGCGCGACGGGCGGCAGTACGTGTACCGGGTGTACGCACCCCGGGAGGCGCTGCCGGCCGATCTGTTCTGGGCGGCCTTCCACCACCACGAGGAGGAGGGGGCGCCACGGGCCTCCGACAGCTTCGACGCGGCCGAGATCTGGTGGATCGGCGGCGGCACGGGACCGACGGCCGCAGAACTGACGGTTCATCAGTATTGAATGTTCGCGGCCACCCCGCTACGTTCCGCGACACCGGAACCCAGTTGGCACGCGTGAAGGGGTGGTCCCATGGCCGAAGTCAGCGCGGAGGCACGAATCGAGGCACCGGCCGGAAAGGTCTGGGCGCGGCTCACGGACTTCTCCTCGTACGGCGAGTGGAACGCCACCCACACCAGCTTCCCGAACGGCGGCCCGGCCGCCCTGGAGGCGGGCGCCACCTTCACGGAGAACATGAAGCTGATGGGCTTCCCCGCCGAGGTCCTGTGGACGGTCGAGGAGCTGGAGTCCGAGCGGGCGTTCACCATCAGGGGCAAGGGCCCGATGGGGGTCGTCGTCGGCACGCGCTACTCCCTGACGGCGGACGGGGACGCGACGACGGTACGGATCGACGGGGAGTTCACCGGTGCGGCGGTCTCCCTGATGGCGGGCAAGCTCAAGGACTCGGCGACGGCGGCGCTGACCGAGTCCCTGCGCAAGCTCTCGGGCCTGGTGGCCTGAGCCGTACCGTCCGACGTGACGGAAGGGCCCCGCGACCGTGGTCGCGGGGCCCTTCCCGTCGATCTCAGTGCTCGTCGGCGAGGATCAGGTACAGCTTCTTGCGGGTCTCGTTGATCACGGCGACCGCCTTCTGCCGCTGCTCGGCGCTGCCGGTCTTCCAGACCTGCCCGAACGCCTCCATCAGACCGAAGCCGGCCTGCCGGATCTCGTTCACGGCGTCCCAGTCGACCCCGCGCCCGGCCTCCTCCCACGGCGCCTCGGGACCCTGGTCGGCCTCGGCGCGCCCGGTGTCGGTGAGCGTGAACAGCTTCTTGCCGCCCTCGCTCTCGCTGACGATCAGCCCCTCGTCCTCCAGCATCTGGAGGGTCGGATAGACCGAGCCGGGACTGGGCTTCCAGGCCCCGTCGCTGCGCTCGCCGATCTCGCGGATCATCTCGTAGCCGTGCATCGGGCGGTCCTTCAGGAGCGCCAGGATCGAGGCGCGCACGTCACCGCGCCGCGCCCGCCCCCGGCCGCCACCGCGTCCGGGCCTGTCGAAGGGCCCGCCGAACGGCCCGCCGCGGAACCCGGGCCCGAACGGCCCGAACGCCGCACGCCGCCCTTCGAAGTCCCCCCGAGGCCCGGGGCCGCAGCCTCCACGACCGCGGCCGTGCCCGTACTCGTCGTGTCCATGTGAACGCATCGCAACTCTCCTTCCATCGAGATTTCGTCGTCGAACTGTCGCGATGCTTCAACGATATATCGGAACTGTTCACCGAGCAATACCCGACAGATCGGTTGCGGATGTCCTGTGACAGCGAATCTCGTTCGATTGCCACTGAACTTTGACCACCGATACGTTCCTGACACCGAACTTTGACCGGTGTGGTTGGGGGCAGGGTGGGGGTACCGGCTCGTCGCTACGGCGACTCCGCGTTATCGGCTTTTGAGCTGGAGTTTTGCGGTCCCGGAGGTCGCCGTCGGCTGCCGCTGGGAGAGTCCTGGAGCGTTCGCTTCGAGGAGGCCGAGCCGGTTCGCCGGTTCCGCTGGGCGAAGGGCGGCGAGAGCTTCCCGGGCTGGTACTACGCGGCGACGACGGCTGATCACGTGGGATACGAGTCGTGGCTGGAGCGGGACCGGCTGGTCCTGCTGGATCGCGATCCGGAGGTGGTCGGGATCGCCTCGCAGCCGTTCTGGCTGCACTGGCACGACGGACGGGAGTCGCGTCGTCACGCCCCTGACTACTTCGTACGGCTTGCCGACGGCCGGGCCCGGGTGGTTGATGTCCGGTCCGCTGACCGCCTGGACGAGCGGACGGAGGAGGCCTTCGAGGCCACGCGCGAGGCCTGCGGGGCGGTGGGCTGGGAGTTCGAGTGGGCGGATACGCCGGAGCCGGTGTTCATGGCGAACATCCGCTGGCTGGCCCGATACCGGCGACGTCGCTCGGGGCGGCCGCCAGAGGTCGCGGCCCGGCTGGTGGATGTGTTCGCGGAGCCGTTGCCGTTGTGGGCCGGGGCCGAGCGGGTTGGCGACCGGTTGCAGGTCCTGCCGGTGCTGTTCCATCTGCTGTGGTCCGGGCGCCTCAACGCTGATCTGGAGTCCGCCCTGCTGGGCACGGACAGCCTGGTCTGGGCCGGGAGGTGGTCGTCGTGAGTGGGCTGAAGCGCCCGGCTCGGGTCACGGTCGGGGATCGGGTCCGGTTCGACGGGCAGCTTCGCGGGGTTCTCGCGGTGTCGGCCCTGGCGGTGACGTTGAGCGATGGCGAACGGCCTTATCGGGTCGTGCCGTTGCTGGAGTTGTTCGAGGCCGAGGGCTTCGAGGTCGTGGACACGCCGATGCGTATGCCGCTGCCGCCGGCGTCGCTGCTGGAGACCTTCCCCGAGGCGGTGGTGGAGAAGGCTCTGTGGTGGGAGGGGCACGTCCTGGAGGTCCTGCACGGTCTGCTGCCTGGGGCCGAGCCAGGCACGGCGCCCCGGCCTGGATACGGGCCGGACCGCTCGCTGACCGCCCGCCAGCGGGCCAAGGCGGCTGAACTGTCCGCTGCCGGTCACCGGGTGAGTGCCAGCACGGTCGCCCACCGCCGGCGCCGCTACCAGGAACACGGGGTGATCGGCCTGGCTGACCACCGGCCGGTCCGCAAGAGGCCGCAGTTCGGCGAAGTGGACGACGCGGTGGTCACCGCGATGCGGCAGGCGATCGACGAGGCCGTGGACGCCTCGACCCGCACGGGCACGTTCCTGCTCTGGCGGACCGGCGAGATCCTCAAGGACTCCCCGGAAGGACAGCAGGTCAAGCTGCCCTCGCAGCGGACCCTCTACCGGCTGCTGGCGAAGCTGACCGCGGGCACCCACACCACCGGCTCCGCCACCACCCGCCGGTCCAGGGCTCACGGAGCCCAAGGACCGCACGGCGAACTGCCGGTGTTCGCCCCGGGTGAGGTCATGCAGATCGACTCCACCCCGCTGGACGTGCTGGTCCGGCTGGACAACGGCGTCGCTGGCAAGGTCGAGCTGACCGCGATGGTCGACGTCGCGACCAGGACGGTGACCGCGGCGGTGCTGCGGCCGACCACGAAGTCGGTCGACGCCAGCGTGCTGCTGGCCCGCACCGTCACGCCCGAACTCATGCGGCCGGGTTGGGTGGACGCGTTGAAGATGTCCCGCTCGGTGCTGCCGCACCGCCGGCTGCTGGCCCTGGACGAACGTCTGGAGCACGCAGCCGCACGGCCGGTGATCGTCCCGGAGGGGATCGTCTGCGACCACGGCAAGGCGTTCATCTCCCGCAACTTCCGCTCGGCCTGCCGGTTTCTGGAGATCGAGTTCCAGCCGACGCACAAGGGCTCGCCCTTCGAGAAGGGGCACATCGAGAAAATGCTGGGCTCGGTGGCCACACTGTTCGCTCAGTTCCTGCCTGGCTACACCGGCCGCAACAGCGACCATCGCGGACGTCACCTGGAGGGCGAACGTCTGTGGTCGCTGCTGGAGTTGCAGGATCTACTGGACGAGTGGATCGTCGCGCACTGGCAGAACCGCCCCCATGACGGCCTGCGCGACCCCGCTCATCCGGGCCGGCTGTTCACGCCGAACGAGAAGTACGCCGCCCTGGTCGAGGCCTGCGGCTATGTCCCGGTCGCGCTCAGCGGTGACGACTACCTCGAACTCCTGCCCGCCGAGTGGCGGGTGGTCAACGACTACGGCATCCGGATCAAGAACCGCACCTACGACAGCCCTGAGCTGGGGCGGATGCGCCGCCAGGACTCCGGCATCCGGGCGAAACGGGGCCTTTGGGAGGTCCACCGCGACCCCTACGACGTCTCCCGCATCTGGGTACGCGACCACCGCCGCGACAACACCTGGGTCCAGGCCACCTGGAAGTACCTCAACCGGGTCCCGGTCCCCTTCGGCGACCTGGCCTGGGACCACGTCAGCCACCAGCTGCCCCGGGCCACCGAGGCGGAGATCGCCGACGCGGTCGCCGCCCTGCTCACCCGGGCCCACGCCGGCCCGCAGACCGAGACCGGCCCCCAGTCCGGCAAACGCGACCGCCGCGTCGCCGCCCGCACGAAGGCCGCCGGTCCCGTCACACCGGCCTCCGCCAGCGCCGGCACCTCCGGCGAGGACACTCCGGAAGAGACCGAGGAGACGCTGGTCGAGGTCATCCCGCTCGGCTTGTTCGACCCGCTCGAAGACCCCTGGAAGCGCCCGTGACGACACCCCCGCCCCAGGAGACCGAGCGGCACCTGACCACCCTCGACGGCTGGCGTCGTTTCATCGAAGAGTCACCGCCAGCGCCACCCCGGCTCACGGACGGCGAATACGAAGCCCTCGGTGAGGCCGGGCGGGCCGTGTTCGACGAGGCTCGCCTGGATCATCACGCGAGACTGCTGGTGGTCCACACCTCCGTCATCCGGCACACCGTGACCTGCGGACGCCGCCTGGTCCTGCTGAACCGGCACGCGATCAGCGCCCGCCGGGGCCTGATCGTCTCCGGAGCTGCCGGCACCGGAAAGACCATCGCGATCACTCAGCTCGGCAGAGCCCACGAACTGCTGGACCGAGCCCGCAACCCCACCGCCGCCGACCGCATCCCGGTCATCTACATCACTGTTCCGCCCGCCGCGACACCCCGCATGATCGCAGCCGAGTTCGCCAGGTTTCTCGGCCTGCCGGTGATGGCCCGGATGAACATCACCGACCTCATCGAGGCCGTGGTCGGGGTCTGCACCGATGCCCGCACTGGCATAGTGCTTGTCGACGAGCTGCACAACGTCTCGCTCACCACCCGGCACGGCGCCGAGGTCGCCGACACTCTCAAGTACTTCTCCGAGCGCCTCCCTGCGACGTTCATCTACGCAGGCATCGACATCGAGCGCAGCACCCTGCTGACCGGCACGCGGGGCGCCCAGATCGCCGGCCGTTTCACCCTGATCCCCACCCGCTCGTTCCCCTACAACAGCGAATGGCGGGGCCTGGTCGCCACCATGGAAGACACCCTCTGCCTGTGGCGGCACAAGCCCAACACCCTCACGCGGCTGGATCGCTACCTCCATGACCGCACCGGCGGCATGATCGGCGCCCTCTCCCACCAGGTCCGGGGCGCCGCGATGGACGCGATCCTCGACGGTTCAGAGAAGATCACCAAAGCAGGACTCGAAGCCGTTCCCCTGGACGTCGCCGCCGAGGCACCGGAGTTCCGCAGTGCTGGGGGCGTTCGGTGACAGAACGGCTCCGGCTCCTGCCCGTTCAAGTCCGCCCCCAGGCCGGCGAGGGTGTTCGGGCCTTCATCGTCCGCCTCGCCCAGGCCAACCATCTACCGCCCAGCTACCTGCGGACCTACCTCTGCGAACCGCCCCGTCACGGAGGCCCTCCCAGCTTCGGCCGCCTGGCCGTGGTGACCGGCCGAGACGCCGAAACCCTCCGGACCACCTTGGAGACCAAGCGGTGCCTGGAATGCGGCGCAGCCATGCCTCCTCTCGGCATCCTCGGCCGCCGAGCCTTGCGCTGTTCTCAGGCTTGCCGCCAGAAGGACTACCGCAGGCGAAACCCGCGCGCCCACTGGCCCAAGGTCCCCTGCAAACACTGCGGACAGAAGATGCGGGTTCACCCCAGCCAACGCCACCGCCTCTGCTCCTCCGCCTGCCGACGAGCGGACTATCTCCGGCAGAAACGAGAACACTGGATAGCCCGCGGCTTGGGCGAACCCCGCCCGTGCCCCGGTTGCGGCGACCCCATCTTCTCGACGACCTTGACGACGTGTTCCAGTCGATGCCGTCAGCGGATGCGTCGGCACCCCACCGGACTGCCCCGCCCAGACACGCCTCCGTCACCGCCGCTGCCCCGGCACCTGGAGGCTCTGGATTTCTGCATGGTCTGTCGCATTCCCCTCCCGCCAGGCCGGGGCCTACTGCGCCGACCAACCTGCTCGGACCGCTGTCAGCAGAAGATGTACCGGCATCGAACAGCCTCTCTCGAGGAGATCATCCAAAAGGCCCGCCCCAAAGCAGCCCCGGATCCGCCGCCTCCTCAGACGTAACAGGCGTGTCGCCGAGATGAGTGCCAACCCCGCCAATGGTTGATCGCGAGGGTCCCGGTAGCTCGTCGCTGGGCTGGTGAGGAACAGCAGGCTCCAGCGGCGGCCAGCCATACGAGGCAGCGGGATGGGCGCTACAGTCTCCGCGTTCATACAGATCAGAGGTAGGGGACATGATCAGACGCTGGGGGGCGGCTTCCATCGCCGTACTCGCGCTTGCGACCGGCTGTGGTGCAGAGGTGCAACGCGGGGCGAACGTCTACGACTACGCGGCCGGATACCTGAGCGGGCGCAACGAGAGCCAGGGAGGAGCCGAGAAGGGCCCTGGGTGCGTACAGCAGCTCCAGGACTATGAGGCTGCCATGGACGAGGGTGCGATCTCCGAGGTGCGCAAGTACTTCATGAAGGGGTGCATGGACGGCTTCGACGGCGCCAGCCCCGCGATGTGGCCGGAAGACCAGCCGAAGCCGTAGCAGCATGGTGGGGCGGCCTGCTCGACACTCGCCGGCCGGATATCGTCCCCCAGCGCGTGCTTGTACGTGCTTCTGGCTAGCCCAGGGATCCCCAGTTACGGCGAGGCTTGGAGCGCGGCTGAGGCGTACTCGTATCTGAGAAGACCGGGCCTGATGCCGTCTCCAGCTGAATCCGAGCCTTGCTGGCTATGTCAGCTCGTGAGTACCCGACTGCCCGGTCCAGGTGCAGCACGGTTGCGCCATTCATCGGGTCCTCCACGTTACTGATGTGGAGGCGGCTCCAGAGCGCCTGTTCCTGAGTCTCAGAGTCGGGTGTGAACTCGTATGTGGTGTGGTCGAAAAGCAGGAGCCCATCGATGACGGGCGCCCCCTCTTCGAGGGGGTGCAGGATGCATGCGAAGGCTATGCTCTGGTCTGCCCACCAGTGGAATCGGTTGAGTTCCGATGGGTGCCACGCAGTCTCGAAGCGCCGGTTCAGAGCATCGGCTGTACCCCAGGCTCTGACGAGACTGCCTCGAACTCCGTAGTGCCCGGCGAACTGATCGAGCGCGGTTCCAATGGCGCTCTGCACGCCAGGGCTCAGCAGGTCTACCCCGGGGGTGTCACGGACCGCCCCCTTCACGTTGACGTTGTGAAGCTGTGCCAGGGTCGCCACCCCCTCCCAGGTTCCGGGCTGGACGAGCTGCGCACCCTGCAGTTGCGCGATCTTCATCGCGCCCAGGTACTGACGGATGAGTGCCTGATAGAACTTCCGCTCTATTCGGCTCGCACCTGGCAGGTCCGTGACCCAATCCGGACCGTCGTTCTTGCGGCGTCTGAAGAGAGCCACATCGCCTCCCACCTTGAAGCTCCCCCTGGGGAGAGTGCTCGATTATGGCAGCAGCTGAGGGCTTCCAACCGCTCGCCTGTGCCCACGCGCGGCCAGATCATGTCGACGACATGTCGGGCGACGGCGTCGACGCCAGGGCGCGCGTACCGCTCCAGAGAACGGAGGTGTGGCGGGCGCTAGTCAGCAGCCTGGGATTGGACGCGCCGACCTCGGCATTGTGTGTGAGGGCGAAGGGCCTCGAGGCATGGAAGCCAGGCGATCAGGTCCCTCCCCAACTCACGGATGCCGGCGATGTACTCCAGCCCTGGGGAACATCGGTACACGGTTATCGGTGGGATTGATCATGAAGACGGAGGAACCCGGCGAGAAGTGTTCGCCAGGGGCCTCTGTCTTCCGATGGGCTCAGTGCGTGACGTGCTTGGCAAATTCCTCGAAGGTGTCCTTGTTGTGCCTCCGCGCCGCATTCACCTGTGCTCGGAAGTTGCTCACCGCCTTATCGACCGCACCTCGGTTCCGCAGCGGGCTGGACGTCACCAGCGGGTCGCGCAGTTGATCCGGGGCGAAGGACAGCAGCGACTCGACTACAGGCTGCCACACTCCGGAAGCCCCGGACATAGCGAGGTTCTTCTTGAACATGAGGCCGTAGGAGTCGGTGACGGCGGCCCCGACGAGGATCTCGGTGACGCTGCCGATCGCTTCGACAGCCAGCACGATCGAGCCTCGGAGGCTCAGCCAGTCAAGCAAGTCGGCCTGATCCTGGAGCCTGTCTGCCGGGTCGCTGCGGCTGAGCTTCGTCTTCTCCAACTCAATGGCACGCATCAAGCTGGAGACGAACAGGATGTGCTTGGCTGTGACGCGTTCAGGGAAGACGCGGCTGTAAATGTCGTCCTGCTCCCAGATCTTGCTCTTCTGGTGGTAGGCAACGTCAGCTGCTCCGTGGAACGCTGCGAGCGCCTGGGCAGCGGTCTCGGCAGAGAGTTGGTTCTCCCCCGGCCGCCGGATGACGTCCTCTGCGCCACCGCGACGCCCGCCGTTATATCCGACGACACCCATCTTGGTGAAATCTTCCACCAGTCGTCGCTGAATGCCGTCGTTGCTGCGGAAGTCCGAAGCCTGGGTGGGGTTCTGCCGGTTGTTGAAGCGGACGATGCTCTTGACGGTCTCTGGGTCGTCGCAGCGGATGAAGCGGGCGAGCACGTGGCTCTCCTCGCCGATCTCCTCGGCCGGGACGGACCCGATCGCGCCGGTGGTCTGAGCCCCGTTGACGATCCCCAGGCCTGTGATCACCAAGGTGTCTGCATCGGTAACCTGAAAGTCGTGGACCAGCGCGGTGATGCCGTTGTTGTAGGCCCAGAGGTTCGTCGGCTCCTTGCGTGCCGTCTCCTGGATGCCGTTGTTGATGTTGCTTTGCGACCGACGGCTGCCCAGGTAGTCGCGGACGTTTGGAGAGAAGAGCTTCGCCCCATACTGCTGGTATCGCTCGTGAAGCCAGCGGACGGGAACACTCGTGCACAGCGCCGTCCACCTCGCGCCGCGTTCCTCGAACGCACCAGGAATCGCGATCCGAAGGGTGTCTGACACCAGGATCGGCGTCTGCGAGTTCTCGTACCGGAGGGTCAAGGTTGCGCGACCGAGTTCGATGCCGGAGACGTTGATGTCGCTCTCAGGATATCCCTGGCGCAGCAGGTTGGACGCGGCCGCCGCGGCCACGTTGATCTCCTGGGTGACCTGCTGAGACTCCGGCAGGTTGTGGACGTACCAAATCTCGATATCGCCGATGGCGTCGTCCGTGAGAGCGTCGTGCAGCTCCCTCCAAGCGCCCATCAGAGCGTCAGGCACTCCCTTGGGCTGCTTCTTGCTGAACAGCCAGTTCACCGCTTGATGGAGACTCGCCGCCTTGCCCGTCGGCGCCTGCGATTTGGTCGTGTTCTGAGCCTCGTACCCTTGGGCAAGGACCACACGCCCGGCGTCTCGGTCGATATAGAGCAGGTCGCACGCCTTGTCATTCGACGAGTCGGTCAAGGCGGTAGCGGCTACCGCGTTGACGTCCTCGATGTCGAACGCCAACTGCAGCGCAAATAGCAGCCGCTTGTTGGAGTCGTACTGGTCAAGGTCAACACGCTTCTGAAGAGCGACTTCGAGACTGTCTGCCACGCTGTCAGACTACTCGCCCGCTGTCACGCAACAAGGTTCTTGCGGACGGTGGTCTCCGCTACCGCAGTTACGCGCCCGAGCATGCGGCATCCTTCGCCGGCGCACCCGTGTAGACCACTCTATGAATCGGCGGGGCCCGGTGACCGGACGGCTCGTCTCTGCACTGCGGCGCCGGGATCACGCGTCCTCGGTCGACGTGGGCCAGCTGGGAGCGGGTCAGGGACGGCAGGATTGGTTACCGGGGCCAGGCCGATGTTGCAGGCCTCCGACACCAGCAGCGCGACCACCGAAGTGTGCAGGTCCTGGAGTGGCGCCGTCCCCGAGGTGCACGAAGGCGTCCAGGAACCAGTCCAGGAGCGCACCTCGAACAGCAGGTCCGGCAGGTCGATCTTCGGCAGCATCCGCTCCACCCGCCAGCGCAGGCGAGCGCACCAGTACCAAGACCGTACCAAGCCCCAGCGAAGGTCAAACTATCGTGGCACGAAGTCAAACTTCGCTGTCACAGGACAGCGGAGGGTCGTGCTAGAGCTGCGGAACGTCCCTGACGAACACGAGCCCCTCGGCAGCCGCCAGATGGGCCGGATCGAGCGGGGCGTAGCCGAACCAGGGGGACACGCGCGGCGCGGGCCGCGTGTCGCCGAGGACGGCGGCAAGGCGCCGGGCGTCGACGACGCAGCGCCCCTCCGGGAGCGCGTACAGGAGTCCTTCGACGGTGTCCGGCGGCGGCGCGTCCACGCCCTGGTGCCGGATCGTGCCGAGGGCCGTCGCCACGAAGGCGTACTCCTCGCCGAGCTCGGCGCCCACCAGCGCACCGGCGCTCCACCACTCCAGCGGCCGCCCGCCCATCCGCATCGAGCTCTTCTCCCGCTGGAGGTGGGCGTTGTGGGCGTACACGAACGTCGGGCCCCGCTCGGCGAGCGCGAGCAGGTTGAGGGACATCATCCGGTCCCGTACGGCCACCAGCCGGGCGAGGCGGGCCGGCGAGGTGTCGGCCATCCAGTGGTGGTAGCGCAGCAGACCGAGCGCGGTGCGCCCGTACAGGCGGGCCCGGTCCCACTCCTCCGGCGTGCTCACCGCGGTCAGGTGCGGCCGCTGCTCGTCGAGCAGCGCCGCCAGGTCGTCGGCGACCAGCCGCAGCCGGCCGGCCTCGGCGGACCGCCCCACGGACCGGGCGGGGTCCATCATGGCGGCGGGCTCGGTCCACCGGTCGTCGCCGCCGAGCAGCTCGTCGAGGGTCTCCGAAGCGCAGGGGAGCAGGTCCGCGTCCACGTGGGCCGCGAGGTATCCGTGGAGCGCGGCGAGGGCCTGCCGGGGGCTCTCGGCGGCGGCGATCTCCAGCGGTCCGTCGAACCCGGCGAAGCGGAGCCGCTCGGCCGCGGGCCGGCCCTCGTTGTACGCGCGCATCCAGCGCACGAGTTCGCGGTTGGCGGCGGAGGCGCCCCAACCGTGGCTGAATCCCTGCTCCATGACCTCGTCGAGGGTCCCCGCACCGGAGGCGACGTGGTCGTCCACGACCAGGCCCCTCAGGCAGTCGGTCTCGATCGCGATCGTCCGGTAGCCCTCCCGCTCGACGAGCTCCCGGAAGAGCTCGTTGCGCAGGTCGAGCAGGGCGTCCTCGCCGTGGGTGGGCTCGCCCAGGGCGAGCAGCCGGGGCCGGGCCGGGAGCAGGCCCATCACGGAGGCAGCGTCGAAGGGATGGGCGGTGTCCTTGATGTCAGTCGCCATGCCTTCCACGCTATCGTTGAACATTCGGTGGAGACTTTTTCGCCAAGGGCCCGCGATACCGTCGGCTCCATGGGGAAAAACCTTCAAAGCGGTGAGCGGCTGAGGCCGATCGATCTGGCACGTGGGCACGGTCTGTCGACGCAGGCGGTCAGGAACTACGAGGAGGCCGGCATCCTCCCCGCCGCCGACCGCACCCCTTCCGGCTACCGCGCCTACACCCCGCTGCACGCCGGGGCCCTGCGCGCGTTCCTGGCCCTGCTGCCCGGCCACGGCCACCCGACGGCGACGGCGATCATGCGGGCCGTCAACGAAGGCGCGGCCGACGAGGCGTTCCGTCTGATCGACGAGAGCCACGCCCAGCTCCTCGACGACCGGCGGACCCTCCGGGCGGTCGAGACCGCCCTGAGCGACCTGGCACCTGCCACGGCACCCGACCCTGGCGGCACCTTCATCGGGCCGCTCGCGAGAAGGCTCGGCATCCGTCCCGCGACCCTGCGCAAGTGGGAGGACGCCGGTCTCGTCCACCCGCGCCGCGATCCCCGGACCGGTTACCGGGTCTACGACGAGGCGTCGGTACGGGACGCCCGACTGGCCCGCCAACTCAGGCGCGGCGGCTACCCGCTGGAGCGGATCGCCCCGCTGATCGCGCACGTACGGACGGCCGGCGGTCTGGAACCGCTTGAGGCCGCGCTGACCGACTGGCACGGCCGGCTGTCCGCCCGCGGGCGTGCGATGCTCGCCGGGGCCGCGGAACTGGAGGCGTACCTCCGCGCGCGTGGACGAGTTCCGGCATGATCGACGCCATGACGACGCACGCGCTCCTGCGCGAAGCCCGAGGCCTGTGGGAGGAACTGGCCCACGCGCCACGGTCGTTCCCGCCCGCGGGCGAGGTGAACGTGATCGTGTCCCCGCAGTCGCAGCTGTGCCCGGCCGGCTGGGTCGGGATGGTCACGCTCGGCGGATCGGCGCTCGTGACCGTGCCGGACGGGAGCGCCGCCACGACCGTGCGCGCCGCCCTGGCGGGGCTGCCGGTGGAGGCGCTGAGGGATGCGGCCGCCGTTCGCGGGGTACTGCCCGTGGCCGGGGTGCTCGGCCCGGCGGCGCTGTCGTACGCGTCCCCGGCGGGCTTCCGCCCGGCCGCCGCCCCCTCACGGGCGGAACGACTCCCCGGCGACCACCCGGCACTGCGCGCCCTCGAAGCGGCCTCCGGCCAGGACGACGCCGGGGAGGCCTCCCTGGAGGCCATCACCTCGCCCGCGTTCGTGGTCCGCGAGCACGGCCGGGTGGTGGCCGCCGCCGGCTACCGGGCCTGGCCCCGCCGGACCGCCCACCTCGGCGTGCTGACGGCCCCGGAGGCACGAGGCCGCGGACTCGCCCGTACGACGGCCTCGGCGGCGGTCGCCCACGCCCTCGCCGCCGGTCTCCTTCCGCAGTGGCGCGCGCGGATCCCGGCCTCCCGCCGGGTCGCCGCCGCACTCGGCTTCGAGGAACTGGGCGCCCAACTCTCCCTGGAGCTCCCGGCGCCGCGGCCTTCTGCGACACTCCTGCGATGACCGGCACGGACGAAACCCCGCTCTTCACCCAGTTCACCGCCCCCGACGCGCTGCCCCACGGGCTCGCGCCGGCCCTCGTCGACTGCTGGACCGAGGTGAGCGACGCGGGCGGGGCGGCCGGGTTCCCCTTCCCGCCGGTCGACCCGGTCGAGGTCGCCGCCGCGGTCGACCGGATCGTCACGGGACTCGACCCGGCGGGCAGCCGTCTCGTCGTCGCCACGGTCGACGGCGTCCTCGCGGGCTGGCTGTGCCTCCGCCGCGACCCCCATCCACTGGTGGCGCACTGGGGCAGCCTGCACCACGTCCAGACCCGACTCGGGGTGCGGGGCCGGGGCATCGGCGCGGGTCTGGTGCGGCGCGCCCGGGAGATCGCCCGCGACGAGATGGGCCTGGAGCAGCTGCGCCTCGCGGCACGCGGGGGCGCCGGCCTGGAGGACTTCTACGGCCGGCTCGGCTGGCGGGAGATCGGCCGCTGGCCCGGAGCCCTGCGTCTGGCCGCCGACGACGACCGCGACGAGATCCTCATGGTCCTGACACCCCTGTGACCGCTTCCCGGCCTCCGCCCGGGGCGAACGGATCCAGTTCTCCGCAATTGGCCTTGGCCCGGGGTTTTCCGTCCCCGGTACGGTCGACGGCATGCGCATCCGAATCGTCGACGCCTTCACCGACCGGCCCTTCTCCGGCAACCCCGCCGGAGTCCTGCTCCTCGACTCCTTCCCCGACGACGCCTGGCTCCAGAAGGTCGCCGCGGAGGTCAACCTCTCCGAGACGGCCTTCGCCCACCCGCTGCCCGCCGGCGGCGAGGCGGACTGGGCCCTGCGCTGGTTCACCCCGACCACCGAGGTCGACATGTGCGGCCACGCCACCCTGGCCACCGCGCACGTCCTGCACACCACCGGCACCGCGACCGGCACCGTCCGCTTCGCGGCCCGCTGCGGCATCCTGATCACCACCGCCGAGGCCGACGGCACGATCACGATGGACTTCCCGACCTCCTCCCTCACCCCGGTCCCCGTCCCCGAGGGACTGGAGAAGGCGCTCGGCGCCGAGGTCGTCGCCGTCCACGACACCGCCGACCACATCGGCGACCTCCTCGTCGAGCTGCGCGACGAGGCCACCGTCCGCTCCCTCACCCCGGACTTCGCCGCCCTGAAGGACCTGTCCTCGCGCGGGATCATCGCCACCGCCCCCGCCGAGCACCAGGACAGCGGCTACGAGTTCGTCTCGCGCGGCTTCTTCCCGGCCGTCGGCATCGACGAGGACCCGGTGACGGGCAGCGCCCACACCGCGCTCGCCCCGTACTGGTCGGCCAGGTTCGGCCGCGAGGAGCTCACGGGCTTCCAGGGCGGCGCCCGCACGGGCCTCGTCCGCACCCGTCTGAACGGCGAGCGCACCCTTCTGAACGGCCACGCGGTCACGGTCATCGAGGGCGACCTGCGGGCCTGACGCACGAGACGTACGAGAGGGGGTGTCCGGCCCGTGCCGGACACCCCCTCTTCCGCGTCCCGTCACGCCGTGGGCAGCCAGCCCACCTTCCCGGCGAGCAGCCCGTACCCGACGAAGGCCACGATGTCGAGCAGCGCGTGCGCCACGACCAGCGGTCCGACCCGCCCCCAGCGGCGGTAGAGCAGCACGAAGACCACGCCCATCACCATGTTGCCGACGAAGCCGCCGATCCCCTGGTAGAGGTGGTACGAGCCGCGCAGCACCGAACTCGCCACCAGCGCGGCCATCGGCGACCACCCCAACTGGCCCAGTCGGCGCAGCAGATAGCCGACGACGATGACCTCCTCCAGGACGGAGTTCTGGATCGCCGAGAGGACGAGCACCGGGTACTTCCACCACACGTCGGGCAGCGACTCGGGCACCACCGTCAGGTTGAACCCGGAGGCCCGCGCCGCCAGGTAGAAGGCGAGGCCCGCGCTCCCGATCCCCGCCGCGACCAGTGCCCCGCGCCCCAGGTCGGACCAGGGCCGGGTCCGGTCGAAGCCGATGGCGCGCAGCCCCCGTGCTCCCGGCCCCTCCCGCAGCAGCAGATGGGCGACGAGCAGGACCGGCACGAGCGCGGTGGCGATGCCGAAGAGCTGCCAGGACAGGTCGAGCCAGGGCCGCCCGGGGGCGTACGAGCCGTTGAGCGTCGCCGCCTGTTCCTTCAGCGCGCCCGGCTTGGTCAGGGAGCCGATGAAGCTGATGAGCGCCGACACCCCGCTCGCCCCGAGCGAGAGCGCGAGCACGATGAGGGTCTCGGAGCGCAGCACGCCGCGCGGCAGGCCGTCGGGGGGCAGGGAAGCGTCCCTCAGTCGTTGCTCCGACACCACACCTGTCTCCACTTCCCCGTCGCGGGCCCACGCCGTTGCGGTGGCCCCGGCCGACCGGGACCACCTGGACATGATCGCCCATGAACGGGGACGGGAACGGGGAGGAGGTCAGTCGATCCCCACCGGCCAGGTGTGCACCGGCTCGCCCTCCAGCATGAGCGTCCGGTACCGCCGGGTGGTGGCCGCGAGGGCCGCCTCCCGGTCGAGGCCCGACTCCAGGGCGCGGTGGAAGGTGTCGGCCTGCCAGGAGGCGCCGTTCACCCGGCGCAGGCAGCGCTGCTCGATCACCCCGAGGTAGAAGTCCCGGTCGGCCGGTTCGATGTGCCAGGCGTCGAGCCCCGCCGCGGCGAGCGGCAGCAGTTCGTCGAGGACGAGGCGTACGGCCGGCAGGGTCGCGATGCCGCCGGCGCGCCCCGAGCGGGGCCAGCGCAGCTCCGCCTCGATGCCGTGGCGGCAGGCGGTGTCGAAGTTGGCCTCGGCGTCCTGGAAGGTCATCCGCTTCCAGATCGGCCGGGGGTCGTCGGCGAGGGAGCGGACGAGCCCGTAGTAGAAGGCCGCGTTCGCGATGACGTCGGTGACGGTGGGTCCTGCCGGCAGGACCCGGTTCTCGACGCGCAGGTGCGGGACCCCGTCGACCCAGCCGTACACCGGCCTGTTCCAGCGGTAGACGGTGCCGTTGTGCAGGACCAGTTCCTGGAGGCGCGGGACCCCTCCCCGGTCGAGGACGAGCAGGGGGTCCTCCTCGTCGCAGAGCGGCAGCAGGGCGGGGAAGTAGCGGACGTTCTCCTCGAAGAGGTCGTACACGGAGTCCACCCACCGCTCCCCGAACCAGGTGCGGGGCCGTACGCCCTGGGACTGCAGCTCGGGCGGCCGGGTGTCGGTGGCCTGCATGAAGAGCGGCGGGCGGGACTCGCGCCACAGCTCGCGGCCGAAGACGAAGGGCGCGTTGGCGCCGAGCGCGATCTGGACGCCGGACACGGCCTGCGCCGCGTTCCACACGGCGGCGAACCGGGCCGGTGTCACCTGGAGGTGCAGCTGCACCGAGGTGCAGGCCGCTTCGGGCACGATCGACTCCGAGGTGCAGAGCAGGCGTTCGACGCCGTGGATGTCGAGGGTGAAGTCCTCGCCGCGGGCGGCGAGGATCTGGTCGTTGAGGAGCGTGTAGCGGTCGTTGTCCGAGAGGTTCTCGGGGACCAGGTCGCGCTGGGCGAGCGTGGGAAGTATGCCGATCATGACGACGCCCGCGTCGAGTTCCGCCGCCTTGCGGTCGGCGTATCCGATGCCGGTTCCGATCTCCTCCGCGAGCCGGTCGAATACGCGACCGTCGAGCTGGTGGGGCGCGATGTTCACTTCGAGGTTGAACATTCCGAGTTCCGTCTGGAAATCGGAGCTGGCGATCTTTTCGAGAACGGGTCCGTTCAGCATCCGGGGCAGCCCGTCGGCGCCCGCGAGATTGAGTTCGATCTCCACGCCCATGAGATTGCGCGGCCGGTCGAACCTCTTCTCCGCCAGCAGTCGCGCGAGCCCCGCGAGACACTGCTGGAGCTTTCTCCGGTACTGCTGCCGGTCGGACGGACCGAACCCGTCGGCCACGACCTTCTCCCCCATCGAAGCGTCCCTCCCCGAGTGGGCAGCCGCCACGACGGCCGCGCGTCACGGACGATGATGCCCACCCCGCTGATCCACAACGCCTGCGGAACCGGCCTGTCGGAAGATAGGCTGGACGGAGCGATCCACCGGCACATCCCGAAGGCAAGGAACGCGCGACATATACCAATGTCCTATTGTCCTGAGAGCCCGGGTCGGAATTCAGCCGTCCACCTTGACGGGGAATAAGCAGGTGGGAGCGGTACCCTCCTCACGATTCCGCTTCAACTCCCCCTGATTACGGCCTGATGACGCCTTGTCAGGAATATCCGTGAGGTCTAGCGGAAACACTGTGTGAACACGTGTCGTATAAACTCCGCGGACGAGGCAGAGTGTTGGCGCCCGGCCATGGCCCCATGGCCCCTCTCTGGCCCCGCCGCCGACAGCGCCGTCGTACCTGCCCACGCATCAACGTGTCTCCTGAGTGAGAGGCGACCCACCATGCTCCGACCCTCCCCGGCCCCTGCGCCGGCCCTCCGCAGTGTCCTCGCGGCCCTCGGCTCACCGACCGCCGTCCGCGAGCCGCGAACTCCGGCACTGCGGGCCGCACAGGGACCGCTGAGCCCCGAACACCCCCTGCCCGTGCACGTCCTCGACGTCGCCGGAGCACCGGGGCTCGCACCCCGCACCCGGCTCTCCGGCTGGCGCTTCCTGATCCGGAACGGGGACCGGGCGATCGCCGCCGCGGACACCATGCTCACCCCGGACGGCTGGGCCTTCTCCCACTTCTTCGAGGGGCCGTACGTCTCCGCCACCGAACGGGCCCTGCTCCAGGCCGAGGCCCTGCCGGTCACGTATCAACCGCGACTGCTGTCCGTACCGGAGCTCTACATGCTGACGCTCTGGCTGCACGCGGGACCGGAGGCGGACGGCACCACCGTCGCCCCGGCCGCGGCCGATCTGATGGTGCCCCTGGCCCCCGCACCCCCGGGGATCGCGGCCCACCGCCCGTACCAGGTCGCCGATCTCCTGCCCGTCCTCAGTACGCGACTCGCGCCGCCGCCCCTCCTGGGCTCGCCGGCGCCCGCCTGATCCACCGCACGCGCGTCGCCGCCCCGTGACCCGGCCGGGTCACG